>NZ_JBARCR010000223.1:0-16845 GCF_049794275.1 Trebonia sp. | reverse complement strand
TCGGCCGCCGCCCGACCGCCGCGGAGCTGGCGCTCTACTCGGTCATGTGGAGCGAGCACTGCTCGTACAAGTCCTCCAAGGTGCACCTCAAGCGCCTCGCGCCGAATGAAGAGCAGGCGCGGAAGCTACTCGCGGGCATCGGCGCCAACGCCGGCGTGGTGGACATCGGCCAGGGCTACGCGGTTACCTTCAAGATCGAAAGCCACAACCACCCCTCGTTCGTCGAGCCGCACCAGGGCGCGGCCACCGGGGTCGGCGGCATCGTGCGGGACATCCTCGCCATGGGCGCCCGCCCGGTGGCGGTGATGGACGCGCTGCGCTTCGGCCCGGCGGACGCCCACGACACCGCCCGGGTGCTGCCTGGAGTCGTCAGCGGCATCTCCTTCTACGGCAACTGTCTCGGCCTGCCGAACATCGGCGGCGAGCTCGCCTTCGACCCCTGCTACGCCGGTAATCCGCTGGTCAACGCTCTGTGCGTGGGCGTCATGCGGCACGAGGACCTGAAGGCCGCGGTCGCGACCGGCCCGGGCAACAAGGTCGTGCTCTTCGGCTCCCGGACCGGCCCGGACGGTGTCGGCGGCGCGTCCGTGCTGGCCAGCGCCACGTTCGGCTCTGCCGAACCAGGAAGCACAGTCGGCGACGACGGGGGCGGCAGGGCCGCGAAGCGGCCCAGCGTCCAGGTGGGCGACCCGTTCATGGAGAAGCTGCTCGTCGAGTGCTGCCTCGAGCTGTACGCCGCTGAACTGGTCGAGGGGATCCAGGACCTCGGCGCGGCCGGCATCGCCTGCGCGACCACGGAGCTGGCGGCGGGCGGCGAGGGCGGGATGCGCGTCACCCTCGACGACGTGCCGCTGCGCGACCCCAGCCTCACCCCGGCCGAGATCCTGATGAGCGAGTCGCAGGAACGCATGATGGCGGTCGTCACCCCGGGCAACGTGGCGGAGTTCCTGCGGGTCTGCGCGAAGTGGGACGTCGAGGCCACGGTGATCGGCGAGGTGACCGGCGACGGCACGCTGACCATGACCTGGCGCGGCGGCACCGTCGTCAGCATCCCGCCGCGGACGGCCGCCGACGGGCCTGTCTACCAGCGGCCGATGACCCGCCCCGCGGACCTGGACTCGCTGCAGGCGGCGGCGCCGGACGGCCTGGACCGCCCCAAGGACGGCCCGGCGCTGCGCGCGACACTGCTGGCCCTGCTCGGCTCCGCCGACGAGGCGGACAAGAGCTGGGTCACCGCGCAGTACGACCACTACGTCCGCGGCAACACCGTGCTCGCCATGCCGGAAGACGGCGGCCTGCTCCGCGTCGACGAGCAGACCCGCCTTGGCGTCGCGCTGGCCACCGACGGCAATGGCCGGTACTGCCGCCTCGACCCCTACCACGGCACCCAGCTCGCGCTCAGCGAGGCGTACCGCAACGTCGCGATGACCGGCGCCACGCCCGTGGCGGTGACGAACTGCCTGAACTTCGGCTCCCCAGAGGATCCCCAGGTCATGTGGCAGCTCGCCGAGGCGGTCCGCGGCCTTGCCGACGGCTGCGCGGCGCTCGGCATCCCGGTCACCGGTGGCAACGTCAGCCTGTACAACCAGACCGGCGACAACGCCATCCACCCCACCCCGGTAATCGGCGTGCTCGGCGTCCACGACGATGTCAACCGCCGTCTCGCCGCCGGATTCACCACCGACGCGGCTCAGGTGGTGCTGCTGGGCGCCACCCGGGAGGAGCTCGGCGGCTCCGCGTGGGCTCACGTCATCCACCAGCATCTCGGCGGCCGCCCCCCAGCCCCAGACCTTCATGCCGAACGTACGCTCGCGACTCTGATCACCGCCGCCACGTTCGGCTCTGCCGAACCAGGAGGCACAGCCGGCGGCCTGCTGGCGAGCGCCCACGACCTCTCCACGGGCGGCCTGGCGATCGCCCTGGCGGAATCCTGCCTCCGCGGCGCCCGCGGCTGCCGTGTCAACGTGGCGGGAGACCCGTTCACGGCCCTGTTCAGCGAGTCGGCGGCCCGCGCCGTGGTCTCTGTCACGCCGGGCCGCGAAGACGAGTTCGCGCAGCTCTGCGCGGCCCACGGGGTCCCCGCGACAGTCCTGGGCGAGACCGGCGGCGACACCCTGACGGTCGAGGCCACCTTCGAGGTGCCGCTACCGGAGCTCAGGCAAGCCTGGGAAAGTACGCTGCCCGCCCTCTTCGGCTAGGCTGCGGCTACTTTCCCGAGTTTCCTGGCAGGCTCGTAGGGCTCTGCACGGGTCTTGGGCGAGCTGCCATCGGTCCGGTTCCGCTGCGCGACGGCCTGCCAAGGGCCAAACGGGTCTGCTTCGGCATCCGGACGGCTCACAGCGGAGGCCACGACGGCGAGAATCGCTGGGCGTGGCCCTCACGGCGCGGGCGGAGCGGTCCTTCCGGCCCCGCCCGCCCCACAGGTCTCACGGCTCTCACCGTGTCCGCCGCGAGGCGGCCCGCGTCCGCTGATTTCATGATCACGAAAGAAAAGTACGCGCATAGGGTGCTTTTCTTTCGTGATCATGGTCGACGCTGCGGCGAGCGATGGCGCGACGTCCGCAACCGACGACAGTTGTCTTCCGCCGGTCCCGCCAGTCACACCCGTTGGCTTTGTAGACGTGGTGACCACTTTCGGCATCGGGTGACCGGTCACAAGTGGTCATTTCGGTTACAAAGTGAATCTAGGTATCCCAGCAGTCGAGAACTCTTGAGGCTCGCGCGGCCAGTGAGACGCAAGAGGGCCCGTCGATGGTGGCCGGGGCGGGGCCGGTCAGAGGCGGGCGGGGCGTGCGGGCGACATTTGGGCGGTACGGTCGCCTACATGCCACCGCGTAAGCCCGACCCCGAAGGCCCCGCAAGGGTTGCCGAGGTGACGGCCGCTCTTGACCGGGGGGAGGAACCGCCGCAGGCGGCGTTGCGGGCTGCGGCGCGGTACCTGTTGCAGGTACTTGAGAGAGACGCCCCAGGACGTTCCGTGGAAGTGCGAGTGGTACCGGTCGCGGCGGTGCAGTGCGTCGCCGGGCCGCGCCACACGCGAGGGACTCCGCCCAACGTGATCGAGACAGATCCACTGACGTGGTTCCTGCTCGCGACCGGGCGGCTCGGCTGGGCTGAGGCAGTACGCGCGGGAGCGATCAAAGCGAGTGGAGCGCGAGCCGATCTGTCCGCGTATCTTCCGTTGAGCTGAACAAATAGACTGCAGTATGTGGCTAAGCCAGACGGGCGTCTTACGCACGATCTCGATCCCAGTGACCGCCCGCCGAGGGACGCCTGCGGTGTCTTCGGTGTCTGGTCGCCCGGCGAAGATGTCGCCAAGCTCGCCTATTACGGGTTGCACGCGCTGCAGCACCGTGGCCAGGAGTCGGCCGGGATCGCCGTGAGCGACGGCAGGCGGATCGTCGTGCACAAGGAGATGGGCCTCGTGGCCCAGGTCTTCGACGAGCCGTCGCTGACCGCGCTGCGCGGCGATATCGCGGTGGCGCACTGCCGGTACTCCACCACCGGTTCGTCGGTGTGGGCGAACGCGCAGCCGACGTTCCGGTCCACCCCGCACGTCTCGCTCGCGCTCGGGCACAACGGCAACCTGACCAACACCCGTGAGCTCACCGCCATGCTGGCCGCTGACGCGGCGGGCGGCACCATAGCGGCGACCTCGGACACCGATGTGCTGACCGAGCTGATCGTCGGGAACGCGCGTGGACCCGGCGGAGTCGAGGAGGCCGCGGCGCGCATCCTGCCGCAGGTGCGGGGCGCCTACTCGCTGGTCTTCATGGACGAGAACACGCTGTACGCGGCCCGCGACCCGCAGGGATTCCGGCCGCTCGTGCTCGGCCGGCTAGCCGCGGGCTGGGTAGTCGCCAGCGAGACCGCCGCGCTGGACATCGTGGGCGCCGCCTTCGTGCGGGAGGTGCAGCCAGGCGAACTGCTCTCGCTTGACGAGCGGGGCGTGCGGTCCCGGGTATTCGCGGCGGCGGCGCCGAAGGTGTGCCTGTTCGAGTACGTCTACCTGGCCCGGCCCGACACCACGATTGGCGGGCGCGGGCTGCACGCGACCCGCGTCGAGATCGGCCGGACGCTGGCCGGCGAGCACCCCGCCGTCGCGGACCTGGTGATCCCGGTGCCGGAGTCGGGGACGCCCGCGGCGATCGGATACGCGGAGGCCAGCGGCATCCCGTACGGTCAGGGCCTGGTGAAGAACTCCTACGTGGGCCGGACCTTCATCCAGCCGAGCCAGACCATCCGGCAGCTGGGTATCAGGCTGAAGCTGAACCCGCTGCGTGACGTGATTGCCGGCCGCCGCATCGTGGTTGTCGACGACTCGATCGTGCGCGGGAACACGCAGCAGGCGATCGTGGCGATGCTGCGGGAGGTGGGCGCGCGCGAAGTGCACGTACGGATAGCGTCGCCGCCGGTGAAATGGCCGTGCTTTTACGGTATCGACTTCGCGACCAGGGATGAGCTTGTCGCGGGGCGGCACTCGGTTGACGAGATCTGCGCGGCGATCGGCGCGGACTCGCTCGGCTACGTGTCGCTCGACGGGCTCGTGGCGGCCACGTTGCAGCGGCCAGGGTCGCTGTGCCGGGCCTGCTTCGACGGGCAGTACCCCGTTCCCGTGCCGGAAAGCGAGCGCGGCAAGCATGTCCTCGAGCCGGTCGTCAGTACCGCCTGAGGCTTACGGACCGCGGACCTAGGATCTAACGACGCGACGACCAGTCGTCTTCGTCCTCGTCCTCGTCGTCTTCATCTTCGTCGTCGGACTCATCCGCCTCATCCGCGGCATCGTCGTCGTATGCGGCGTACGGGTCGTCGTGGTCCCCATGTCCCTGGTCAGATCCCACGCCCAGCTCCGCACGCAGCCGGTCAAGGTCCGTCCCGCCGCTGTTGTACTTGAGCTGGCGAGCAACCTTGACCTGCTTGGCCTTGGCTCGGCCGCGCCCCATTGGCTCGACCCCCTCGAACGTCCGGAGCCGTGCGGCCCCACGATGCCTATGTCGCTGGCTGTGACACACACAGATCGCCGTAGATCCCGCCTTGGGAACTCGGCGCCTCTCCAGCTTCCGTACAGGTATAACCGTACCCGGTTTGCGGCCCTGATGACTACGCCGATCGACTGTCACAACGTACTTACGCACCGCGATTCTCGCCACAAGGGCTAGCCCGAGCAGGGGTTTTAGTCGGAGGATCGTACTGTAGAGGGTGAGGTATCTGTTTATGTCACGATTCCGGCATCATAGGTTACCGTCAGTGCTTAGGGGGCTACAGCATTTGAGGTCACGTTCACCACCCAGGCGCGCGAGACGCGCGGGCAGTATTCCCGGATCTAGCCCGCTGCGACGATAAGTCTCACAAAAATCACGGCGTGTGGTGCCGATCCGAACAGCAAATGAGCATCTCACGACAGAAACTTCGCGGCCGGTGGTCGACTTGTCACCGCTGGTGATGGCAATATGGTCTCCGTAGACCATATGAGGACATCAACGACAAGCTCCTTATGGAGCACCAAGGCCAGACAACAACAACACAAGGATCGCTACACCGGTCCAGGAGGAGAGGCCACACCAATGTCCGCACGTACTCCAGAGGCTGAGCCCCTGTTGACGCCCGCGGAGGTCGCCACGATGTTCCGTGTTGACCCCAAGACCGTCACACGCTGGGCGAAGGCCGGCAAGCTAACCTCAATCCGCACGCTGGGGGGGCACCGGCGCTACCGGGAGACCGAGGTCCGTGCTCTCCTCGCAGGTATTCCGCAACAGCGTTCCGAGTAGCATCCCGTCGCGCAAGCGAGGCAGGTCCCGCGACGACCCTGCCAGACGCTCGCGGCGGAGCTCGTCCGGTGGAGTGGGGGGTTTGGTCCCAGTGGGCGAGCGCGGTTCATGGGGGAGTTTCTGACAAGCCTTGAACGCGGCGCTCGCCGCACTGGGGCCGGTCCGGATCGTGGTCCGGACGGCCGGTCGGGGTTACTCCCCGGGCGCCTAACTTTCAGGGGGAGAGTAGATCGCACAATGCGTGATCCAGAGTTGGTCGCGCGCGCAGCACGCAACGGGGTCAGCCACGTGCCATGATCGGGTTCGTTACGTTCGTTACGAGCCAGTTATCGGGTTCCCAGGATCGCCCCAGCTTCTTACCAGGAACCGGTGAAAGACTGAGCAGGCAGGGGCTGAGCCGCGCGTTGTGCTGCCCCGCCATGATCGTCTGGGCTCGGGACGGCCAGGCCCCGGCCCGAGCCCAGACTCATAACGTGACCGATCCCGCAGTAAGAGAAACCAGCTCGACCGTGCAGTACTTGCACCGCCTGGCCGCGATCGGGATCGAGCTCAGGCACTCCGGGCAGTCCCGCTCTGTGGCCTCCCTGGCCCCGTGCAGCCTGAGCACCAGCTTCGCCATCGGCGCCACGATCAGGAAGTAGACCACCGCGGCGATGATGAGGAACGTCACGATGGCGTTGATCAGGTCGCCGTACGCGAACTTGCTGCCGTGCAGCGTGAACGTCAGGTTCTCGAAGTTATTGCTCTTCCCCCAGATCGCCCCGATGAGCGGCGTGATCAAGTCCTTGACGATCGCCGTCACGATCGCGGTAAACGCGGTGCCGATGACGACCGCGACCGCGAGGTCGATCAGATTGCCCCGGGTGAGGAAATCCCTGAAGCCCTTCACGTGCGTTGACTCCCATGGTCCGTGGTCGGTGCGCGGCGGCAGCCGGTGGCCCAGGCCGGCCCCGGGCATCTACCCTGCCGCAAGTTGAAGATGCGGCTCCTGGTTGTCCTACGTAAGCATCGCCAGCGCCCGTGGCACAGCGTGGTCGGTAAGCTCCGGATATGGCACACCCGGACTACCGCGCGCGGGCGGCGGCGGGGATCCGCGCGCTGCAGCGCTGGTACGTCCCGCGCGCCGGCCTGCTGTCGCTGGTCCGGCCGAGTGGCCTGTGGAAGACCACCGGCTGGTGGCAGGCCGCCAACGCTCTCACGGCCGTGATCAGGTACACGCGGCACACGGGAGATCCGGCCCACACGGGGATCATCGCCGCGACGTTCACGGCCGCGCGGCAGCAGCACGCCGGCTTCGTCAACTGGTTCTTCGACGACAGCGCCTGGTGGGCGCTGGCCTGGGTCGCCGCCTATGACCTGACCGGCGAGGACCGGTACCTCGCCGCGGCCAGGACGGTCTTCGCGCACAACCTGGACGGCTGGGACGGCACCTGCGGCGGCGGGGTGTGGTGGAACAAGGAGCGGACGTACAAGAACGCGATTACCAACGAGCTGTTCCTGAGCTTGGCGGCACAGCTGCATCAGCGGGTACCCGATGACCGTGATTACCTGGCCTGGGCCATGCGGTCCTGGGAGTGGCTGCACGGCAGCGGCATGATCGGCCCGGACGGCCTGGTCAACGACGGGCTCACCGCGGACTGCGCCAACAACGGCGGCACCACCTGGACCTACAACCAGGGCGTGATCCTCGGCGGGCTGGCCGCCCTGCACGAGATCACCGGTGACCCGGCCTACCTGCGGCAGGGCGAGGTCATCGCGGACGCCACGCTGAGCAGGCTCACCGACCAGTCGGGCATCCTCACCGAGCCGTGCGAGGACGCTGGCTGCAACAGCGACCAGACCCAGTTCAAGGGCATCTTCGTCCGCAATCTGCACGATTTCTACCCGCACAGCGGCAAGCCCGCGTACCGCGCGTTCCTGCTGGCCAACGCCGATTCCGTGTGGGACAGCGACAGGAACGCGGCCGATCAGTTCGGGCTGCGGTGGGCCGGTCCTTTCGACCGGGCGGACGCCAGCCGCCAGTCATCCGCTCTCGAGGTCCTCACCGCCGCCGCTGGCCTCATGGCCAGCTAGGATCCTGGCTCCAGGTCGATCGCCTCCTTGACGGCGAATCCCATGTAGGAGACGGCGGTGCTGGCTACCTGGCCGATGTCCAGCCGCCGGCTGAATTCGCCGTAGGTGATGCGGCCCCGGCGCGCGGCGATGAACCCGCCGAGCACGGCGGGGACACTGGCGCGCGGGCCGAGGCCGGTGATCTCGCCGGTCGTCAGCCCGTGTCGTGCCAGCAGCCCGGCGAGTTCCGCGGGCTTGATGAACATGTCCCAGTCGTGGATGGCGGCGTCGACGACGCGGGTCAGCGGCCAGTCCTGCATCAGCTTGATGGTGAGGAGCTTGCTCTTCGCCGTGCGGTTGATCGTGTCGAACAGGTACAGGCCGCCGGGCTTGAGCACCCGCGCCGTCTCGCTGATCACCCGGTCCACGTCGGACACGTGCTCCAGCACGTCACAGCAGTACGCGAGGTCGTAAGCGGAGTCAGGGACGGGCAGCTGCTCGCCCGGCCCGATCAGGTAGTCGATGCGCAGCCCGCGGCCGGCCGCGTGGGCGCGGGCGGCCGCGATCGACGGCGGCGACGGGTCAATTCCGGTCACCTGGCAGCCCAGGGCGGCGAACTCTTCGGCGAGGAACCCGCCGCCGCAGCCAATGTCGAGTGCCCGCAGCCCGCTCGCCGGGATGGCCCGCTGCCGGGCGAGCACCTCACGGAAGTAGGCGAACCTGCCGGGCGTGATTCCGTGCAGGAGGAACAGCGGGCTGCTCTCGTCCCACCAGGATCCGCCGAGCCGGTCGTAGACGTCATTGTCGATCGGCATCCCCGCCTCCAGGCCTGACCGGGTTGGCGTGCCTACGCATGATAACCGCGCGGCGCGGTCTGGATTTCTGAGTTCAGCAGGCCCCGCGGCGGTAGCGTCGTGCTATGGCCAGTGACACCCCTGCCGACACTTCCGCCAAGCTGGCGGTGCTGATTGATGCCGACAATGCTTCGCCGGCTGCCATTGACGGCTTGCTGGCCGAGGTCGCCAAGTACGGGACCGCCCACGTCAAGCGCGCCTACGGCGACTGGACGGGCACTAGCCTGCGCGGCTGGAAGGAGCAGCTGCTGGACCAGTCGATCCAGCCCATCCAGCAGTTCGCCTACACGACCGGCAAGAACGCCACCGACGCGGCCATGGTCATCGACGCCATGGACCTGCTGTATTCCGGCCGGTTCGACGGGTTCTGCCTGGTCTCCAGCGACAGCGACTTCACCCGGCTTGCCTCGCGCATCCGCGAGTCCGGCCTTACCGTGTACGGGTTCGGGGAACGCAAGACCCCGAAGCCGTTCGTCGCGGCCTGCGACAAGTTCATCTACCTGGAGAACCTGACCGCCCCGCAGGCGGCCGCCCCCGCCGGTGCCGCCGTGAGCCCGCCCACGCCGACCGCACCGGCCGCCAGGCTGAAGGGCGACGCCGCGCTCGTGAACATGCTCCGCAACGCGGTGGAGGCCAGCTCCGACGACGATGGCTGGGCGCTCCTGGGCAGCGTCGGCAACATCATCACCAAGCAGCGCCCCGACTTCGACTCACGCAACTACGGCTACGCCAAGCTCAGCGACCTGATGGCCGCCACCACCCTGTTCGACCTGGAACGCCGGGTCCCCGGCGACGGGAAGGCCGCCGTGATCTACGCCAGGGACAACCGACGCCGTACGCCGGCCTAACTCCTCGAGACGTCTCCGCGGAAACGCATCCGGAGTGCCCGGCTAGCGTCGCCGATCGCGCGACCGCCTCCCATCGGTGCCGGGTGGCCGGGGCGGATGTTGTCAGGTCTTTCGGAACGTACGCGTGGTGACAGTGGGCGGTTCACGGTTTCGGCGCGGTGACCAGCCGGGAACGCGAACTCTACGCGTTCGTGTCCTCGGCTTCCTGGTCCCGGCCGGAGACCGCGTCGTCGAGGCGCTGCGCCGCGATCTCCGCGAAGTCGTGGTCGACCTCGGCGACACAGGCGAACCGGCCCGTCTGCACGGCCGCGACAGAGGCTGAGGCCAGGCCGCCGAACGGCTCCCAGACCGCGTCGCCGGGCTCGGTGACGGCGTTGAGGATGCGGCGCATGAACTCGAGCGGCTTCTGGTTGAGATGCGCCGCGGAAAGGCTGCCCGGGTTGTAGACGCGCGGCGCTGCCCGGCGCATGGTGCCCTTGACGCGCTCCACGCCGTGCAGCGGCGCCAGCTGCCAGACATTGGTCAGCCCGTGGGCGTGCCGCCACTTGTGCCTGAGTGAGTCCCATTCCTTGGCGGTGACCGCGGTCTGCCCGTCGAGTGAGTAATAGGGCCACCCGGATTCCCTGCCATGCTCGCTGGCGTAGGCGGCCAGGCGCTCGATCATCGCCCCTGGCGGCCAGTACCACAGCCAGTCGCGGGTGAGGTACTTGCGGGTCGCGGCGTTGGCCACGCCGCAGGCCTCGTTGGCCCTGCTCAGCGTGAGGCCGGACCGCTGCCACTCGGACCGCATCCACTGCTGCACGGGCATCGGGCCGCCGGGCCCGGTCACCTCGAACCGCCGCTGGTAGAAGACGCAGATCTCGGAGACGACAGGGAACCGGCGGATGGTCTTGCCGTTGACGTTGCCTGCGATGTGCCCGATCCCCTTGTCCCAGGTGATGGCCTGCACATACTCCCAGCCGTGCCGGACCAGGAGCGGGTGCACGGTAGCCCAGCCGACCTCGGTGTTCCAGAACCACAGCGTGGTGGCCGGGCCTGCCAGGCGGCTCCAGGCCTCGACGTGCGGCTGGTACCACTCGGCGATGCGGTCGGTGCCTACCGTGTCGCCGTGGAAGCCGCGGACGCCGTACGCGCCGTCGCTGACGATCGCCGTCGGCGTCGGCCAGCTCCGGTATGCATCCAGCGCGTCGCCCCGGTGCAGCAGGTAGGCAGACTGTTCCACCCGGTCTAGCGTAATTGGGGACGACGCACGCTCCCCGCATTTGGAGGCCCCGAGCCCATGGCCGCGCTCAGCGACGAGATCGACACCCTGAAATTCGTGCACACCTACGGCGCCGGGCTGCACTCCGGCGACGCCGACCCGGACGTGCACGACCCGCGCTGGCAGCGGCGCCAGGTGGACGATTTCGTGGAGTTCGCGGTCCTGGCCGAAGAACTGGGTTTCGACGGGATCACCGTCACCGAGCACCACGCTCCGCTCATGACGTGCCCGTCGCCGCATCTGCTGCTGGCCGCCGCCGCGGTAAAGACGAGCCGGATCAGGCTGGGCACCGCGGTGACTGTGCTGCCGCTCTACAGCCCGCTGCGGGTCGCGGAAGAGGCCGGGACGCTGGATTTGCTCAGCGGCGGCCGGTTCGAGCTTGGCCTCGGCCGCGGCATACCTGGCGAGGCGCAGATCGCGGCAGGCCGGAACCTGAGCGATAACGACCTCAAGCGGGCCTGGCTCGAGGGCCTTGAGGTGGTGCACATGGCGCTGACCGAACGGGACTTCACTTTCGACGGAGAGTTCTACCCGGTGGAACGCCCCACCACGATCGCGACCCGCCCGCTCCAGGACCGGCTGCCCGTGTGGCTGGGCGGGTCGAGCAAGGAGACGATGCGGCTCGCGGCCGTCCGCGGCTGGAACGTGATGCGCAACTTCGGAAGCAACCAGGAGCACCGGGACGCGCTGGAGGACTACATCAAGGTGGCCGCCGAGAACGGGCACGCCCGCTCGGGCGCGAACATGATGATCGAACGCTTCGTCGCGATCGGCGAGACCGAGGACCGTGCGGAGCGCAACCTGGGGAGCCTGATCGAGGCCTTCGGGCAGTTCCTCACGCTGTACGCCGCCGGCGGCCGGCGGCCCGTCCCCGAGACCGACGGCGAATTCCGCGTCGACCACGGTGCCGCCAGGAAGAACCGGCCGGCCATCGCGGTCTCCGGCACACCCGGTCAGATCGCCGATGCCCTCCAGCAGGTCATCGACGAGACCGGCGCGCGCAGGCTGCTCGTCGAGACCTTCTCCCGCGAGGAGGCGCGCCTGTTCGCTCGCGAGGTGATCCCGGCGCTGAAAGAGCGGAATGCGATAGCAGCCTAGCCGTCGCCCGTGGGCGTGTGCCGGGCGGAGATGAACAGCTCAGCCAGCTCGCGCGTGGTGGTGGCGTCCTCCGCGGCTTTGTCGTCGCGCCAGCGTCCGGTGAACCGCGGGAAGCGCATGGCGAGTCCGGCATCGTCTCTGATCTGGCCCCAGGCGGCGGTGTAGTTCGGGGACAAGGTCAGCTCGGCGCTCAGGATTTCCAGGACAAGGCCAGGCTCGAACCAGACGTCAGGCTCCTGGCGAGCGTCAACCCGGGCGGGCTTGTGCGGGCTCAGGAGCGGCGCTAGCCGGGCGGGCAGCGCGGCCAGGTCGGCGTCGGAGAACCCAGCGCCGCACTTGGTGACGGCGCGGAACGTGTCGGCGTCCGCGTCGTAGGCGGCCAGCAGCACGGCGCCGTACACGCCGGCGCGGCGGCCGCGGCCGGCGAACGCGCCGATGACGACCAGGTCGGCGGTGTCGGACAGCTCGGTCCGGTAGTCGCGCTTGAGCTTGATCCACTGCCAGCCGCGCGCCCCGGCCTGGTAGGCGGAATTCGGTCCGGTCGACTTGCACACCAGGCCCTCGCACCCGTCGGTGACCGCCTGGGCGAATATCGCGTCAAGCGCGGCCGGGTCGGCGACCTCGGCGGCGGTGGTCAGCCGCAGCCGGGGCGACAGGGTGAGTGCCGCTTCCAGCGCGGCGCGCCGGCGCGGGTACGGAAGCATGGTCAGATCTTCGCCGTCGGCGTACAGCAGCTCGAAGCAGAAAAGGCCCACAGGCACGTCCTGAATCGCCTGGTCGATGCCGTGCTTGCGGCGCCGCAGCATGACCTCGCCGAACGGCCGCAGCTCCCCCGCGGCCGCGTCGTAGGCGACGACCTCTCCTTCAAGGATCGCCTCGCGCGGCCCCAGCCCCGCGGCCAGCAGCTCGACAACGTCAGGGAACTGATCGGATATCTCCTCAAGGCGGCGGGTGAACAGCTCGATCGTCCCGTCGGCCGTGCGGTGCGCCTGGACCCGGACGCCGTCGTACTTGTACTCGGCGGCGCACTGTCCGCCGAGCCGGGCGAGGATCTCCCCGGCGTCGGCCAGCCGCTGGGCCAGCATGACCCGGACCGGGTTCCCCGGTGCGACGCGCAGCTGCTCCACTGCGGCCAGCCCGCCGCTTACCAGGGTGGCGGCCACCTTGCCGAGGTCGCAGCAGATGTTGTACCCGCGCTCGAGCACCGGCCTGGCGGCCTTGCCGCCAGCGTGCACCTGGGCAAGCGCGTCCAGGATCGTGGGCGTGCCGATGCCGAGCCGCAGGTTCCTGGTCACCAGCCGCAGCAGGTAACGGGCCTCCAGCGGGGTGGCCCGGGTGAGCAGCCCGGCGAGCAGCTCCAGCTTGCGGCCCTGCGAGCCTGCCCCCTCGGCGGCGGCGATCTCCCGCAGCGTGTGCACGACCTCGGTGACCTCCAGGCTGGCCGCCCGGCCGCCTGCTTCGGGAACGGGCTGGGCGAGCAGCCGTTCCGCGGCCTGGCCCAGGTCGCCGGTCTCCCGCACCAGGGCCGTGACCTGCGCGGCGTCGGTACCGCCCGCGGTGGCCACCGCGCGGATGGCGAGCTTCTCGGCCATGCCGAGGTCCACCCCGGCGAATTCCGGCGCGATCAGCCCCTGGCACAGGTAGCACACGGTCGGAAGGAGCCCGTCAGGGGTTTGCGCCAGCAGCGCGGCCAGCCGCTCTGTCAGCGCTAGCCGGCTGCTGACCTGCTCCAGGTCGCGGTAGGCCTCGGCCACGATCACGTACCGCACGGGTAACCCCCTTCCCGCCTGATCATGACACGCTGACTTCCCCAACTGAGCCCGCGGCAGCTCAGGTGACGGGATCTGCCGGGCCGTCCGGCCGCGAGGCCAGGGCATCCCTGGCCTCGTGCAGAATCGGCGGCGGCACGTCGTCCAGGGCCAGCACGTGCCGCAGGGCCCTGGCGTAGGCCACGTCGTAGGCCTGCTCCGCCGCCACGGCGACGTCCGGCACCACGCCGGTGCCCTGCCAGTTGGACCCGGTGACCGGGTTGACCGATCTGGCGAACGGAATGCCGATGCAGACAGCGGGGCTGATCGGGTACACCCGGGTTGGGTGCGCTCCGCCGCCGGTGGTCTCGCCGATGATCTCCGCGCGCTTGACCGCCTGCAATGTGTAGCAGAGGTCCTCACCGCCGGAAAAGGTCCTGTGGCTGGTCAGCACGTAGACCGGCCGGTCGAGGTAACGGGCGCCTGGCACGTAGGGCAGCGACCAGAACTGCTTCGTCTCGCCGGTCTCGGCGGTGAAGATGTCGTTGAGGTGCGTGGGGCGTTCGTCGACCAGGTAGCTGCACCAGAAAACCACGCCTTCCGGCGAACCGCCCCCGTTGTGCCGCATGTCGATGATGAGCGCGTAGGTCCCGGCGACCAGTTCCATGGCAGCGGCGATGGCCGGGCCCGCGTTGGAAGGGATCGGCATCCGGCGCAGGTCGAGGTAGCCGACGTTGCCGTCCAGCCGCTCGACCCGGCGGATGCCGAAGTTGTCCAGCCGGAACTTCCGCAGCCTGGCCAGCCGCCTGACCTCCCGGTCCTCCGGCTTGTGCGGCTCGGGTACCGGCGTGGCGCGCGGCGGCGGCCCCTCACCGAGCATCAGCGCCAGGTGCCGGTCGTCGGTGGCCTCCTGCAAGTGCTGGGTGACCAGGTCGGTGAGCGCGATCTCGTCGAGGTTGTCGTACTCGCCGGCCGCCAGCCTCGCCTCAACCACCGCGGCCGCCCGCTCGGCCTGCTCGGGGAACACGTACGCAGCCCGCAGCAGCTCCAGGGCCTTGGTCACTATCTCGCGCGCGGACAGTTGCTCGGCGGCCTGCGACCCGTCGTCCGCTACTGTGATCCGCGGCGCGTCCGGGCCAGCGTCGTCAAAGGTGAGCTCGATCAGGCGCGCCGAGGGCAGCCGGCGTGAAAGGTCGCGGCGGAGCTCGTCCACTCCCGCCTGGTGGGCATCCCGCCACGCCGCCAGGGCCTGCTCATCTGTCGCGTCCGCCGCGAGGACGTACATTCGCAGCAGTGTCTGCCCGGGCTCGATGCCCGGCTCGTCCCCGTGCCGGACTAGTACCGCCCGCCGCACCGCACCGGGCGGGAAATGACCCTTTACCTCGTGATCCACGACACGGTTCAGCCGATCGCGCTCGTCCGGGTCCATTGCGCGCCTCCGTACCCAGTTTCCCCGTCCAACGCGGCCCGCCCGGAGCGGGTTCCAGGCGGGCCGCGTTGGCAGCCGAGTCTCCGTTACCCAGCTTGGGGCTGAAGCTCGCTGGCGTCGGCCGCCTGCTCGATGCCGGGATCCGGCTAGCTTCTCCGCCACCGCGTGAACCACTCAGGGAACAGGCTGAGCGCCGTGACGAACGCGAGGATCTTCGACACGACGTTCATGGCAACGGGGATGGGGGCGGACGGGTAGCCGAATCCGGCCGGCGCTCAGAACGAGAACACGAGCAGTATCAGGGCCAGGCAGAAGAAGGCGGGCCTGGACAGTTTCACCATGGGCGGCATCAGCCGTACGAGAGCGGCAGTGAAACGCCGAACGCCATCAAGATTGCCATGAGGGCGAAGCAGGCCCCTGTCAGCAGGTCAGTATTGATCTTGGGGATGAAGTCGATGAAGTGAGCCACTGTGCGGCCGATCTGGTGCCCGGCGACCGACATCACGAAGGTCATCCACCCGAACAGGACAGGCGCGAGCCAGGGGGAGAAGCCGGCGAGGCCAAGCGCCGTGCCTGCAGCGACATTGTCGACGCTCAGCGGAATCGGCAACCCGAACCTTGCCCATCTCAGGTCCGGATCCACGCGATTTGGTGAGATCATCGCTTTAACGATGAGGAACAGCCCGTATACGCCGAGCCCGATCATTGCGACCGTGTCGGAGTAGTTGTCGAGCTTGTCGCTCAGGAAGTGCCCGATGAGGATCCCGACCACGGGTGCGACGCCGTCCCATACGCCGAAGATGGCGGATGTCTTGACGGAGGTCAAGAAGGTCGGCTTGAGCCCCCCGAGCACGAGCGAGCTGCGGAAGTTGTCCAGGCTCAGAACGAACCCGAGCGTCAGCAATCCGAACACTAAGGATTCCTCTCTCCGGATTACACGTTAAACAGCCACAATCACCTTCCGTAACACGCTTCGCCCGCTCCAGGTCTCGGAAAAGTTAGATCTGGTCTAAGTTTGTGTCAAGGAGTTCCGAAAACTCGTATTGTGACCTGCTATTTGTAATAGGTGTTTCAACTAATACGCGGACCTTAAAAGCGTCACCATCACGAGCTGGGACGGCGGCGTGATCGACCGCCGAGGACGAGCCGATCCCGGCGCCAGCACGAGCTGCGGCGACCAGGACGCTGACCCTGGACCTCGCAGTAACCTCCCGCTCCCGCCCGGGTAACAGCCAGCCCGCCGCCATCACGCCAGAGAGGCCGAGCAGCATGATTGCGCCCACCACCTCGCCGTGCTCGCCGGTCGCCTTGCCTAGCTTCGCGCCCAGCTGCAGTCCGATGATCGACATAATGAAACTCAGGAGCCCGAACAGGGTCACTGCCAAGACGATCGGGTAGCGCACCGTTCCCAGTGCGAGTCCCACTGCGAGGTCGTCCAGGCTGAGCGCGGCGCCGCTGACCAGCAGCCGCCACCCGTGCCAGATCTTCGGGGTGTCGTCGTCGCCGCGCAGTGCCTCGATGAGTCCCCAGACCGCGGTCGCGCAGAGTATCCCGGCGCCGGCCCAGCGGGCGGCGGACCCCAGCGGGCCGGCCAGACGGGTGCCGATGAGCATCCCAGTGGCCGGCATCACGACGTCGCACAAGCCGAAGACCGTCGCCACCTTGAGCTCGGTACGCCTGTTCACGCCGCTGACGCCGATGGCGATCGCCGCCCCGAAGTTGTTCAGCCCGAGCGCGACCGCTACGACAAACAACGCCACCATAGGTAATGCAACATACGTTGCATC
>NZ_JBARCR010000222.1:0-10596 GCF_049794275.1 Trebonia sp. | reverse complement strand
ACGGGCCGAACGTCTCGACGATCGAGGACACGCCGGCGTTGGGGGCGCCGGCCACCACGATCTGCACCGCGTCGACGGACGTGATCAGCTGGACCGGGGTGTTCTGGTCCTCCGGCGTCTCCTGCGGCCGGGCGTCCGGGTGGTCGGCGGGCAGCCGCCAGCCGGTGCCGCCCGCGACAGCCTCCTTGCCGGCGCTCGCGAGGTCGCGGTAGGTGCGCCAGCCCTGGTCCGCGATGGCGGCCCGCACGTCGGCCTTGGACCAGCCGTGCTTGTCGAAGAGCCGGGCGTGTTCCGGGTTCAGCACGACGTAACCGCTGGCCCTGGCCCGCACCAGCGCGCCGGTGCGGCACAGCGAGTCGGCGAAGTCCGCCGCGAGCTGCTCGGGAGCGGTGGTGTGCCTGGCCTCGATGTGCAGCACCGAGCGGATGACGGTCGCGGAGACCGCGCTGTCGCCCGGGCCGATGTCGTTGTCCGCGGCCAGGCTCGGCCAGGGGGAGTCCTCCTCGTTCTCCGCGATGCAGCAGGAGTACTTGGCGGGCGTGCCCTGGGTGGCCTGGTCGAACACGTGCGGCTTGAGGCCGAGGCCGTTGATCGCGCCGAGCCTGATCGCCCGGCCGATCGTCGCGTTGGCGCGGAACCCTGATCCCCACACGTTGCCGCGGGAGTTCAGCCCGAGCCGCTGCCTGGCCGGCCCGTAGACCACGACGAACGGGGCGGTCCCGGTCGTGGACTGCCAGATCGACCTGGTGACCATGCCGTCGCGCAGGAACGAGTCCCACGCGGCCAGCACGACGGGGAAGTACTCCGGCAGGCAGCCGGCCAGCGCGGCGTTGATCGCGGCCAGCCGGACGGTGAGGTTCTTGTTGAGGTGCGGCATGGGGATGAGCACCTCGTCAGGGTCGCGGCCGGTCGTGGCCAGGAACTCCGCGAGGTAGGACTCGGTCACTGGGACGACGGGCAGCCCGTCGGTCCAGCCATGGTCGTAGTAGTAGTCGATCGCCCGGCGGGCCTCGGCGGCGTCGATGTCTGTCACGCCGGCGCCACCCCCAGGTACGTCAGTCCGGCGCCGAGCACCCGGAGAATGTCAGGCAGCGCGTCGCGCGCCATCTCGTCGATCTCCTTCTCTGTGCGGCTGGCGATCGGGTGCGGCACGGCCACGTACTGGTAGCCGGGGAACCCCATCTGGTTCGCCATCGCCTCGGCGGTGATGCGGAAGGCATCCGTGCACAGGCTGACAGCGGGGATGCCAGCCCGCTCCAGCACGATCCCATCGGCCAAACTGGCCGCGCTGCACGAGCCTCAATCACCGATCGCGGCGACCGCGAAGTCGCAGTTGTGCAGCATCTGCTGGACGACGGACTCCTCGACGGGCGTGCCGAAGTAGCCCTTCTGGAACATCCGGATCTCCCGGACGCCGTACTTCTCCTGGAGCTCGCGGCCGACGGCACGGAGAATGACGGCACCGTTCGGCTTGGAGTTGTCGAGCAGGCCGACGACCAGGCCCTTCAGCGCCTGGGGCCGGGCCGCCAGCGTGGTGTTGGTGCTGCGGTCACTGTCTCCTGTGGGATCGAGTAGCGGTTCTGGCATGCGGTTATCCCTTCTATCCCTTCGCGAGTTCCAGGGCCCTGGCGACCACGCCGGCCACCGTCAGCCCGTAGTACTCATACAACTCGGCGGGCACGCCCACCTCCAGGTCCACGTCCGGCAGCGCGCACTGCGCGAGGTCCGCGACGATCTTGTGCCGCGCGACGGTCTCCGCGACGATGGCGCCGATGCCGCCGTTCACGGTGTGGTCCTCGATCGTGAGCACCTTGCCCGTCCTGGCGGCGGTGTCGACGATCGCGGCCTCGTCGAACGGCTTGAGGTAGCCGCCGTCGTAGACGTCGGCGCTGATCCCGTGTTCGGACGCCAGGACCTCCGCGGCCTGGACGGCCAGGCCGACCCCCATGCCGTGCGCGGCGAGGGTGAGGTCGCCGCCCTCCCGCAGCCGGGGCCAGGTGCCGCGCGGGATGTCCGGCACTGTGTCGTAGACCGGGTCGACCGCCTCGGCGATCCTGATGTAGACCGGGCCCGCTACGGTGGCGGTGGACCGCATCAGCGCGAGCACCGCGTTCTGGTCGGCGGGGGAGACCACGGTGGTGTTGGCGAAGGTCCGCGCGATCGCGATGTCCTCGACGGCGTAGTGGCTGGTGCCGAAGTAGCCCATGGCCAGGCCGGACAGCCGCCCGACGAGCCGGACCGGCAGGTGGTTGTAGTCGGCGTCGGTGCGCCACTGCTCGGCCGTTTTCAGCATGCCGAACGGCGACATGGAGAAGATGTACGGCACGTACCCGCAGGCCGCGAGGCCGGCGGCGACGGAGACGGAGTTGGTCTCCGCGATGCCCAGCTCGATGTACCTGTCGGGGAACGCCTCGCGGAACTCCGCCAGCGTGTTGGACAGGTCCGCGGTCATGGTCAGCACGCGGTCGTCGCCGGCGGCGATCTCGGTGACCGCGTAGCCGGACGGGTTGGCCTTGAGCGCGGTGTCCCTGTCGGTGTCGGAGAAGACGTCGACCATCTTCTTCTCGGTCGGCTCGGGCGACTGGCTCACTGCGCGCTCCCTTCGGCGCCGGCGCCGGCCCCCGTTAGTTCCATCCGCGCGGTGATCTCCGCGACCACGTCGGCGTACTGCTCGGGGTTGAGCAGGCCGAGGTGCCAGGCCTGCGGCTGCTTCTCCATGAACTCGACGCCGTGCCCCTTGCGCGTCCTGGCGATGACCGCCGTCGGCTGCTCGCTTGTCGCCGCGTCAGGCAGTTCGTCGAACGTCTTCTTGAGGGTGGCCATGTCGTGCCCGTTAATCTCCTGGACCCGCCAGCCGAAGGCCTCGAACCGCTTGCCGAGCGGTTCGATGTTCATCGCCAGCGAGGTCGGGCCGGACCCGGAGAACCCGTTGGCGTCCACGATGGCGACCAGGTTGCCCAGCTTGTAGTGCGACGCGGCCATCGCGGCCTCCCACACCTGCCCTTCCTGCAGCTCGCCGTCGCCGGTCAGCACGAACGTCCGGTAGTCCCGGCCGGACAGCCGTCCGGCCAGCGCCATCCCGGTGCCGACGCTGAGGTTGTGCCCGAGGGAGCCGGAGGAGAAGTCGATGCCGGGAGCGAGCTTCATGTTCGGGTGGTCGTTGAGCGGCGAGCCGACCTTGCCGAACTGCTTGAGCAGCGTCTTGTCGTAGAAGCCGAGGTCGGCGAGGACGGGCCAGAGCCCGGTCGCCACGTGGCCCTTGCCGAGCAGGAACCTGTCCCGGTTGGCCCAGCGCGGCTCGTCGGGGCGCAGCCGCAGCACGTGGTAGTACAGCGTCGCGACGATCTCCGCGGAGGAAAAGGTGGAGGAATAGTGGCCGAGCCCCGCCTGCGCGATCAGGTCGATCGTCTGCAGCCGGATCCAGTCCGCCCGCCTGGCGAGCTCGGCATCGGAAGCCGGCCGCCCGCGCTCCAGGATGATGTCTTCTGGCATGAGGTCAGCCTAGATTCGGCCCAACTTGTTGACAATATGCGCTGTGATCAGCGTCGATGGCACTGAGCTGTGCTCGGGCACAGCATCGCGGCCACACCAGGCACGTCACGTCCGGCAGGCGGATAACTATGTGCTGGGGCGACAAGATTGCCGGGCGGGAACTGCTGGGTGGCGATAGTGATCGAAGCGATACGTGAACTCGCAGGCCAGGCTGTTGACATGCTCGCGGGGCGAGATCGACTCTGTACCTTCGGCGCGTGGTCCCATCAGACCCCTGTATGACATGACATATATGCGAGGACGTATGAAACGCTTCAGGAAAGGCAGACGGAACCCCCGGACCGTCCGTATCGCTTTCGGGGTACTGGCGGCGGGTGCGGCAGTGCTGCTCGCCGCGTGCTCGTCAAGCAGCTCAAGTTCCACTTCCACCGCTGGTTCGAGCGCGGCGCCATCAGGTAGCGCGAGCAGCGCGAACGTGGCCGCGCTGCAGGCCGACGTCGCCAAGGCCGCGGCGACGCCGAGCTTCAGCGATTACGGGAGCACCTACGGCGGCAAGATCCCCAGCATCGCGAACCTGGCCGGGAAGAAGATCATGATCATCCCTGGCGTCAGCGCGCTGGCCGCGTGCGAGGAGATCGCGCAGGCCGCCTCGAACATCGCCAAGGCCTCTGGCATGGTGCCGACGATCTTCAACAACACGGGCACGACGGCCGAGCACAACACCGCGATCGAGGACGCGATCCACCAGGGATACGCGGCGATCATCATGGGGTGCGCGATGGACCCGTCGACCAGCGCGCCCGCGATCGCCCAGGCCCAGAAGGCCGGCATCGTCGTGGGTACCTACGGCGGAACCCCGGACATGGACCAGCGGGCCAACACCACCTACAACACCGATGACCCCTACGCGCTCGACGCCAAGCTGGCGACCGAGCAGGCGATCGAGCAGCACAACGGCCAGCCGTTCAACGCCATCGCGATCACGTCGACCGCGACCGGGCCCGCCACGGTGATCGAAGAGGACGCGATCCAGGCCGAGCTGGCGAAGGACTGCCCGAAGTGCACGCTGTCCGCGGTGAACGTCGAGGTGCCCCAGTGGCAGACGCAGGTCGCCAGCACCGTGACTTCCCAGCTGCTGCAGCACCCCAACGTCAGCGTCCTGTTCCCCGACTACGCGGGTGAGCTGACCTACGTGCTCGCGGGCATCCAGGCCGCGCACCGTACCGGCGTGAAGACGTACCTGGCCTTCGGCGGCGGCACGCCGTTCGTCCAGCTGCAGACCGTCAGTCCTGGCAAGGACGTCATCCAGAGCGATGTCAGCGAGTCCCCGCCGTGGACGGGCTACCTGCTGTTCCTGCAGGCCGCCCGCGGGCTGGAGAAGCTGGCTCCCATCCCGTACGCCCAGGCCATCGGCCCGGACCTGATGATCACCCCGGATAACGCCGACAGCGTCCTCGCCACCGGCGGCTTCGGAGATCAGTGGGTCAACGGCTTCCGCGCACTGCTGGGGCTGCCGGCCCTGACAGGCAGCGCGCTGCACGCCGCGTCAACGCTGAACGGCGCGATGACCGGCAAGCCCTGACACACCGGTTAGGCAGGCGGGCAGTGGCCCGGGCGGGTGATTCCGCACCGGGCTGCTGCCCTGCTCAGTGGACATCGCCAACGAGCGGAAGCCAACGAGCGGAAAAGGAGACGTAGGTGGAGGCACCGGCTCCCCCAGCGGTCGAGCTGCGCGACATCTCCAAGGATTTCGGCAGCAACCGGGCGCTGGACCACGTGGACCTCAGCATCGGCGACGGCGAGGTGGTGGGGCTCGTCGGGCAGAACGGCTCGGGCAAGTCGACGCTGGTGAAGATCCTGTCCGGGGTCCATGTGCCGGAGCCAGGCGGCCGCCTGTTCGTGAGCGGTGACGAGGTGCCGCTGCCCTTGGCGCCCGGCCAGGCGAGCCAGATCGGGCTCAGCTTCGTCTACCAGAACCTGGCGCTGGCGCCAGGTCTGACCGTCCTGGAGAACCTGACCCTCGGTCAGCGAGTTGCCGCCGGCGCGCGGGCGGCGTGGGCGCCGATCAACTGGCACGGCGAGAAGCGGACCGCCGCGGCCGTGCTCGACCGTTACGGCGTCCGGCTCAACCTCGACCAGCGCACCGGCGAGCTGCCGCCGGTCGATCAGGCGCGGCTCGCGATCGTCCGCGCCGCCGAAGACCTCAACAGGTACCGCACGCGCAGCGGCTACAAGCACTCGGTACTCGTCCTCGACGAGCCGACCGTGTTCCTGCCGGAAGAGGACGTCGAGCAGCTTTTCGACCTCATCCGCACCGTCAAGGCTGAGGGCGCGGCCGTGCTGTTCATCTCGCACGACCTGGTCGCGGTCCGCTCCATCGCCGACCGCGTCGTCGTGCTCAGGGACGGGCGGGTCGTCGCCGAGGTGCCCGCGGACGAGATCGAGGAACAGGCGCTGGTCGACCTCATCGTCGGCACGTCGGCGCGGCAGGGCGGGAGCGCCGCCGCGGACGAGGCGCGCCCCGTCGAGGTGACGCTGGCCCCCGCCGGGCCCGCAGGCGCGGAAGACACGCCGGGGCCGGGGCCTGGCCAGCACGTCGCGGTCGAGCACCTGAGCGACGGGCGGCTGAAGGACCTGTCGTTCGAGATCGGCGCCGGGGAGATCCTCGGGGTGGCCGGCCTCATCGGCTCGGGCGCCGAGGACCTGCCGTACCTGCTGTTCGGCGCGCACCCGGCCCTCAGCGGCACGCTGCGCCTCGGGTCAGAGAAACTCGACATCACCGCGCTCAGCCCGCAGCGCAGCGTGCGGCAGCGCATCGCCCTCGTCCCCGCGGACCGCCAGCTGCTGGGGCTTGCCGAACGACTCACCCTGTGGGAGAACATCGTCATGCTCGTGGAAGACGAGCACTACCGGGGCGGTGTCTTCCACCGCGGCGAGCTCGTGGAGCTCGCC
Source organism: Trebonia sp. (assembly GCF_049794275.1). Taxonomy (NCBI): domain Bacteria; kingdom Bacillati; phylum Actinomycetota; class Actinomycetes; order Streptosporangiales; family Treboniaceae; genus Trebonia; species Trebonia sp. The sequence continues at coordinate 4,152 of NZ_JBARCR010000222.1, read as the reverse complement.
CGCGAAGCCGTCCAGCGGTTCGAGATCCGGCCGCCGCGGACGCACGCCGTCACCGCGACGTTCTCCGGCGGCAACCAGCAGAAGGCGCTGCTCGCGAAGTGGCTGATCGCCGGGCCGCGGCTGCTGCTGCTGCACGAGCCGACGCAGGGTGTCGACGTCGGCGCCAGGCGGGACATCTACCGGTTCGTGAAATCAGCCGCCACCCTGAATCAGACGTCGGTGCTGTGGGTGACGACGGACTTCGGTGAGCTCGCCGAGGTCTGCGACCGGGTGATCATCCTGTCGGAAGGCCGGACGACCGAGACGCTGGCCGGCGAAGAACTAAGCGACGACGCAATCACCGCAGCCGCGCTGCGGCAGATCAGGGAGGTCAGATGAGCGCCTCACCGGGAGCACCCGCTCCCGTCGAAACCGGCGGCCGCGACGAGAGGTCCGCGGAGCGGGACCGGCCGTCGGCGATCCGGCGCCTGGGACTCGAGCGCTACGCGATCGTGATCGTGCTCGTCGCCATGATCGTGGCGTTCGGGGTGGACATACCGTCGACCTTCCTTTCGATCGGCAACCTCTCCAACATCCTCGGTTCCCAGGCGGTGCTGTTCATCCTCGTGATGGCGGTGCTGCTGCCGACGATCATGGGCGACTTCGTCGACCTTTCGCTGGGCTCCTCGCTGGGCCTGTCCGCGATGGTCCTGGCCGTGCTCAACGTGCAGCACGGGACGAACGTGCTGCTCGCCTGCCTGGCGGGGATCGGCGCGGCGGTCATCGTCGGCTTGTTCAACGTGTTCTTCGTCGTGTATTTCGACAACGACCCGTTCATCGTGACGCTCGGCACGATGACGATCGTGCAGGGCATCATCTACATCGTCTCCGGGAACAACAGCGTCGGCATCGTCTCGACGAGCCTGTCGAACTGGGTCTTCTCGAACGAGTTCCTGTCGATTCCGCTCGAGTTCTACTACGGCCTGGCCATCTTCCTCGTCGTCTGGTACGTGCTCAGCTTCACGCCTGTCGGGCAGAAGGCTCTCGTGATCGGCCAGTCGCGCGAGGTGGCGCGGCTGACCGGCGTGCGGGTCAACCGCCAGCGCTCCTGGGCCTTCATCATCGGCGCGGCCATCGCCGGCATCGCGGGGATCGCGTACGCGGCCACCAACGGCACGGTCGACCCTACGGCGGGCAGCGCCCTGATCCTCCCGGCCTACGCGGCGGTCTTCCTCGGGGCGACCGCGATCAAGCCCGGCCGCATCAACGCGCTCGGCGCCCTGGTCGCGGTCTACTTCCTCGCGACGGGTACGGCGGGACTCGAACTGCTCGGCGCGCAGAGCTACATCCAGCAGATCTTCTACGGTGCGGCGCTGGTCGTGGCGATCACGATTCCGAAGGTGAACCGTGACCGCATCTTCAAGAGGCGGCGGACCGCCTGATGGGCGTCCTCGAGGACCTGTTCGACGTGCGCGATCAGGTTGCGCTGGTCACCGGCGGCGCGTCCGGGCTTGGCTACGCGTTCGCGTCGATCCTCGCGGACTGCGGCGCGACCGTGATCGTCGCGGACTGGAACGGCGAGCGGCTGGAGAAGGAACTGCGCGGCCTGTCCTCCCGCGGCCGCGTCGCCGGCTATCCGCTGGACGTCACCGACGCGCCGGCGGTCCGCGCGTGCGTGGACTCGATCGTCGCCGAGTACAAGAGCATCGACATCGCCTTCGCCAACGCGGGCGTGGCACGCGGCCGCCCGCCGCTGCTGCCGGAAGGCTGGCTGGACGACATGTCGATGACCGACTACAACGCGCTCATCGACGTCAACCTGCACGGTGTGGTCTACACCGTGCAGGCGGCGGCGAGGCACATGAAGCGGCAGCGCTCGGGCTCGATCATCACGACGGCGTCGACGGCGGGCCTGCGCAACGACCCGTTCACCCCGTACTCCTACGCGATCGCCAAGGCCGGCGTCGTCAACTTCACCAAGCAGGCCGCGCACGACCTGGCGCGCTGGAACGTGCGAGTGAACGCGATCGCGCCGGGCCCGTTCAAGACCAACCTGGGCGGCGGCGGCCCGATGCCGCCGGAGGCCGAGGCCCGCTGGAATTCGGTGATCCCGCTCGGCCGGATGGGCGACCCGGCAGAGATCCGCGGCCTGGCACTGCTGCTGGCATCCCCGGCGGGGAGCTTCATGACCGGCGGCGTCTACCCGATCGACGGTGGCGCGCTGCTGCAGGGCCCGTCGCTCCCGCCCGCCGGCTGAGCCGATCGGCCGGCTGAGGTCCCTTTTCATCCCGAACGGGCCCGTTTCTCCGCCCGGCCGTGTGATGGCGTTACTGCGGACCATCGTTGGCTGGCGGGGAACCGCTGGCTACCGGCGGCGAGTCCGGTGCTGCGAGGTGGAACTCGACGCGGGCGGCGGGGATACGTTCCTGCTCGCGGGCCAGCAGGCCCAGCGCGCGGCCATCCACTGTGGTGGGACGGTTCAGGTCCAGGGCGCGTGGCCACAGCCGGGCATAGCGGACGGCGGCGACTTCGGCCGCGTACACCAGCGCCTGACCGACTAGGTACAGCAGGGCGAACATGCCCGCCACGGTGGCGAAGCTGCCGTAGACGGGTCCGGCCTTGGCCACCAGCCTGGCCAGCAGCGGCGCTCCGGCGTTGAGCACCACCGTCACCGCCGCCGCGCCCAAGACGGCTCCCGGCCACAGCGCCCGAATCGGCGCGGGCCGCGCCAGCAGCAACTTGGCACCAAACAGCAGCACCGCGAAGACGACCAGCGCCGACCCGAGCACCGCGGCCGCCCGCTGCACTCCGGCCCGCTCGGGCGTGATCCCAGCGGCCACCACCGTGAGCGCCCCGGTTGCCAGCGCTCCTAGCAGCAGCATCGCCAGCACCACGAACACGCGGAGATACCGTGAGAAGAAACTGGCCCGGTGGCGGTACGGGACCGCGGCGACATGGTTCAGCGTCTGGTAGGCGGAGAACACGACACCCGTTCCGGACAGCAGCAAACCGATCAGGCCGGCGATGAACGGGATCGTCGACGTTGGCAAGGCAGCCAGCGACTGCTCGACCGTGGATCGCAGCGCCTGCGGCACGATCTCGGTGATCAGCCGCTGCCGCAGGTCTGGGTGATCTGCCAGCACCCGTGACAGCACCGCCACCCCGAGCAGCAGCAGCGGGAAGATGCTCAGGAAACCGTAGTAGGTGATCAGCGCCGCCTGCCGCCCGCCCTCATCGTCGCCGTACTTCTTCACCACCGCATAGGGAAATCCCAGCACACCATGCTCGCGCTGCAGGCGGTCCGCCCACGCGATGATCCGGTTCACCAGACCGCTCAAACCTTCCAAACCCATGGGGCTAGCTTGCCCGGCACGTCCCGGCAAGTCATCATCCCCGATGGCCGAACGGGACTGGGGTCTGTGAAGCGGCGTGCACATGTTCACTGGAGGGAAGGACCTGGATGTGCTCCACCACATACCGCTGCGGGCGTGCCGGTTTGCCGGGCAGCCGCTGATGCACGACATACGGCCCCGGGCCGGTGCTGTGGACGGGTGAGGAGATGCGGGGGGTGAGGCGATGAGCGAGTCGGATCTGGCGATCATGGCGGCGCTGGTGTTCGCGTGGGGAACGCTGTCGTCGCGGCTGGAGCGGTTCGATGTGACCGCGCCGATCATCTTCGTCCTGGCTGGCGTGCTGCTGACCCACGGGCCGCTGGCCGTGCTGAGCGTCACCCCGGCACCTGAGCTGGTCAAGGGCCTGGCGGAGGCGACCCTGGTGCTGGTGCTGTTTTCGGACGCGTCGCGGGTGGGGCTGCGGGAGCTGAGAGCCGATGCGGGCCTGTACGGCCGGCTGCTCGGGATCGGGCTGCCGCTGACGATCGGCCTGGGCACGCTGCTGGCGCTGGCCCTGTTCGGCGGCATGAGCATCTGGCTCGCCCTGCTGGTGGGCGCCGCGCTGGCGCCCACCGATGCGGCCCTGGGCGCGGGCATGATAGTCAACCCGGCGGTTCCGGCCCGGATCCGGCGGCTGATCAACGTCGAGAGCGGCCTCAACGACGGGATCGCCACGCCGTTCGTCCTGGTCGCGCTGGCCGGCGCGCAGACCGCCGAGCATGCGCACGCGACTGGCCCGGGCAAAGCCGTCGCCGAGCTCGTGGTGGGCCTTGCCATCGGC
>NZ_JBARCR010000221.1:0-6267 GCF_049794275.1 Trebonia sp. | reverse complement strand
CTCTGGGGCACGCCATCGAGTACGCCGTGCTGGACCGGGCCGGGCGGCTCCAGCTACCACGCGATATGACCGACACGCTTGGCATGCGCGACCGGGTCCGGCTGGACCTAGAGCCCGACCACATCGGTGTCTGGCCCGACCAGCGCCCTAAGGGCCAAGCCGGTTCGGGCCCCGCTTCCTCGCCGGCCGCTTCCCCGGAGGCTGACGCGTGACGCCGATCATCGACGTGACGGACGTGACCCGCACCTTCGGCAGCGGCCCGGCCGCCACCGCCGCGCTGCGGGGGATCAATATGACCGTGGGCGAGGGACAACTCGTCGCCCTGCGCGGCCGGTCGGGGTCGGGGAAGACCACGCTGCTCAACATCGTCGGCGGCCTGGATGCACCTGACTCTGGCGCGGTGCGCATCGACGGCAAGGACGTGACCTCGATGAGCGAGCAGCAAAGGGTGCACCTGCGGCGGGAGACCGTTGCCTATATCTTCCAGTCGTTCAGCCTGCTGCCGGGCCTGTCGGCGGCGGAGAACGCAGGCGTGCCGTTGCGCATCGCAGGCATGGCCCCGAAGGCGCGCGAGGAGCGGGTCGCCACGATGCTCACGCTCGTCGGCCTGGCCGACCACGCCAGGCACCGGCCAGGCGAGCTCTCCGGCGGCCAGCAGCAGCGCGTGGCCATCGCCCGCGCGCTCGCGCCGCGCCCCCGGCTGCTGCTGGCCGACGAGCCCACGGGGCAACTGGACGCCGAGACCGGCAAGCAGATCATGCGCCTGATCCGCTCCGTCGTCCGGTCCGAGGGCGTGACCGCGCTGCTCGCCACCCACGACCCCACCCTCATGGACATCGCCGACTCGGTCCTGCACCTGACCGACGCACGATCCTGCGGGAAAGCTAGAGCGAGCTGTGTACGGCTCTTCCCGCGGGAGGCGTCCTAGGTGCCGAGCGCCGGTTCGGTGCCGTCGGCGTGGCGCGTGCGCGCGTCGCTGATCATCAGGACTGCGGTGTTGAGGATCGCCGCGGACAGCATCGCCACGATCAGCAGCCAGAACAGCCAGGCGGGCCAGCCGTGATGCTGAACGATCTGCCAGGTCTCCCCGGTGGCCAGCAGGGTGGCGCCCGCCGCCACGGTGAACCACCCGGCGGTCTTGCTCTGGAAGCTGGCCATCTGCTCACGCTGGGTCGGGGTGAGCTGTGCCAGCATGGCCTGCCGCAGCGCCTTGTACCAGCGACGGTGCAGCAGGTACATGACCGGTGGCAGCAGCCACCACCACGCCGATGGCCGGGCCTGCGCTGCCTGGGCAGCTGCTGCCTTGCCCTCGATCCCCGCGCGGTCTACATCCAGTTCGTTGAGCTCGACCGAGCCCTGGTAGAGCGGCCCGGCTACCAGCAGCCACGCCCCGGCGAACGTGGCCCAGGCGATTACCTCGTCCATAGGGCCCGATTACCTGACATCCGCATGGTCACCGAGGCGCCCCGATGACCACACCCTCGTCCGCGGAGACCGTCCCTGCACCGGGGGTGCGGCGGTCATCATGCCGGCACCTCGCGGCCGGGCTCGGACACGTCGCTCCAGCTGGACAGGGCCCGCACCAGGGCGTGGACGAGGCGGTCGAAGCTGCGGTCGACGTCGCTGGGGAAGGCGAAACCGTGGTTGGCCTCCAAGGAGATGAATCCGTGCAGGGCGGCCCGGTAGGCCCGGATGGCGTCGACGGCGTCGTCACCGGCGAGGCCGTAGCCGTTCATTACCGCCACCAGCACCGTGATGGTCCGGCGGGACACCTCTTCGTGCTCGGCGTCGCCGGGGGCCGCACCTCGCTCGGCGGCCTGGTAGCGGCCCGGATGGTCCAGCGCCCAGGCGCGCCAGGCGTGAGCCATCGCGACCAGGGCATCGTCGCGCGCCCGGCCGATGGCGGCACGGCCCAGCACATCGGCGAGCTCGGCCTTCCCCCGCATGGAGATGAGCCGCTGGAGGGCGTCGATGCTGGCGACGTGCTTATACAGCGACGGCTGGCGCACCCCGAGGCGGGCGGCGAGAGCCGCCAGGGTGAGCTGGTCCAGCCCCACCTCGTCGGCCAGGTCCGCCGCCTCGGCGACCACCCGGCCGGTGTTCAGCCCGGCCCTAGGCACGGGCGGCCGCCCTGAGGAAGGCGAGTGTGAGCGCAGCCACCTGGTCAGGGTACTGGTCGTGCGGGCCGTGCCCGGCGCCGTCGATCATGGCCGGGCACCGTTCAGGCGAGGGCATGCTTCCGGATGAAGCTCGTGGTGAGTGCGGCGACCTCATCTGGGCACTGCGCGTGCGGATAGTGGCCGCCCCTCTTGATCATCGCGACGGCGCCGAGTCCGGCGGGCATCGCGGCGACGATTCCCTCGGCCTCGGCTTGGGGGTCGGCCCAGTCGGGGTCCTCGGTACCCATGATGACCAGGGCCGGGCAGGAGATGCGGGGCAGCGCGGCGCCCGCGTCGGCGGGGGACGTCTTCAGGGTCTTGAGGAACTCGGCCATCCGGCCGGGTTCGGACAGCTTGGCCCGGAGCGCCGCCACATAGGCGGCGTAGTCGTCCGGCTTTTCCGGGTAGGCCAGGTCCAGGTAGCGGAACCAGCTCTTCAGGCTGTGCAGCAGCATCACGCCCATCATCCCCATCGTGCCGCGGCGGTAGCGCCGGATCCGCAGCAGCCCGCCCAGGCTGTACTGCACCTTCCGGGTGAACGGGCCGATCTCGACGACGCCGCTGACCAGGTCGGGCGCCGTCGCGGCGGCGATGGTGGCCGCCCCGCCCGACAGGGAGTGCCCCACGATGACGGCCGGTCCGCCGCCCAGGTGCCTGATCAGCGCGACCAGGTCGCCGGCGACGTCGGTGCGGGAGATCGACTTCCAGTCGCCGGTGCTCGACTCGCCGTGCCCGCGCATGTCCGGCGCGGCGACCCGGAACCCGGCCCGCACCAGTTCCGGCGCCAAGAACCGGTAGACCTGCCGGCGGTCCCCGATGCCGTGCGACAGCACGATCAGCGGGCCATCCCCGGTGACGTCGTACGCGATCCGCCCGCCCTTGATGTCGAGAAACTCGGTCATGCCACCCTCCAGAAAGCTATTTCAGTTAGCTTTAAAGCTAGCTTTAATAGCTTACCACGTCAAGGGGAGAGAGGACAAAGTCCCGCCTCTTGACAGAGAGCGACTAATCAATCACGATATGTAAGCGGCAAACGCGAGCGATCCCGGGCACACGGGTGCGAACCGGACGTCAGTGGCCCGGGATCACCCGGACAGACTGGAGGCTGCCATGACCTGGACCGGCATGCGCAGGCGGCCGCGGCGGCTGGTAGTCGGCGTTGTCGTTCCGCTGGTCCTGGCGGTGGCCGCGGGCGGGACGGCGGCGTTCCTCATGCGTGCGCACGCGAGCGGCGCCAATGCCGCGCCTAATACGGCAAGCCGCATGTCCAAGGACAGCGTGTCCGGCAGTCTGGTGAGCGCTCCCGCCTTCAGCAAGGTCGCCGCCTCCGGCGACACCGTCGTCGCCGTGGGCTCGCAGGACTCCGCGATCCCGTCCTTCAGCGTCTCGACCGACGGGGGCCGCACCTGGACACCGGCGTTCATGGGCAGTCAGGCCGGTCCTGTCACCGGCCATCCGGCAACGACCGTGGCGGGCGGCCCCGGCGGCTGGGTGGGGCTCGGGCCGCACGCCATCTGGGTCAGTGCCGACGGCATGAACTGGATGCTGGTCTCCGCCCGCGGGCTCGCGGGCCCCGGGGAGACGATCTCCGGCCTGGCGAAAGACAGCTGGGGGTACCTTGCCACCGGGACCGCCCAGTCGGGCACCGGCCTGGTGTGGACGAGCCCGAACGGGCTGAACTGGCATAGGTTCACTGCGGCCCGGTTCGGTCTCGTAAGCGTCCCTGGTGAACAAGTCTTCGCGATGACGGACGCCGCCTCGGACTGGAACGTGACGCTCATCGTCGGGTTCGCGAACAAGGGCGGCAAGACCTGCGCGTACGTGTGGCGCAGCCTGGACAACGGTGCCGCCTGGCGCACGGTGGTGGTACCCCAGACCAACGGCGCGGGCTGGACGTTCGCCGGGCTGGCGGGTGACGCGGGTCATTTCATCGCGGTGCGGCCGGGCGCGACCGGCGGGCTCGCCGACGCCGTCGTCTACACCTCCGAAGACGCTGTGAACTGGCACTTCGCCACGACGATCGCCGACTCCGCCGGGTTCACGCCGCGGCAGGTGACGGCAGGCTCCGGCGGCACGGGCCGCTTCGTGGTGACCGGCCGGGACCGGCAGGGCCACGTGGTCGCCTACACCAGCACCGACAACGGGGCCACCTGGGCTCACAGCGAGGGCTTTGGCGTGGTCCCCTCTGCCTGAGTACGGCGGGTCAGGGCGCGAGGTCCCGGACCGCGAATCACCGTGATCCGGTGACGCCCCCTCACCTGGCCGGCGGCAAGCCTGGGGTCCTGCCAGGCGAATTCCGACCGAAGGGGGATCCTCCGTGAGCACCGAACAGCGACAGAACCTCGAAGCAATCCTGCGGCAGTCAGCCTTCCCCGCCGACAGCGACGTCAACGAGCAGCGGCGACAGCTCCGGGAGTTGATATCGGCGCAGCCGCTGCCCCCCGACGTGACCGTGACCGCGGCCGCACTGGGCGGCGTCCCGACCGCCGAGATCACAGTCGACGGAATCGAACCTCGCCATACTGTCCTGTACTTCCACGGCGGCGTGTACGTGATCGGGGACGCCTTCCTCGCCGCCGACCTGGCCTCGCAGGTCGGCCGGCGGACCCGCGGCAAGGTCATCTCCGTCGACTACCGGCTCGCCCCCGAGCACCCGTATCCGGCAGCGGTCGACGACGCCCTGGCGGCCTACGAAGCCCTCCTGCGGGGCGGCACAGCCCCATCGGACATCGTCTTCGCGGGAGAGTCCGCCGGCGGCGGGCTCGCCATCGCCACCCTGGTCAACGCCCGCGATCACGGGCTGCCCCTGCCCGCCGCGGCCTTCGTCATGTCACCGTATGCCGACCTCACCCTGGCCGGGGAGACCATGGAAACCAAGCGCGACGCCGACCCGCTGCTCAGCCCGCAGGCACTCCGCGCCCGAGTGACCGACTACACGTCGGGGCACGATGCCGCTCTCGGCCTCATCAGCCCGATATTCGCCGACCTGGCCGGCCTGCCGCCCCTGATCATCCAGGCCGGAACTCACGAGGTTCTCCTCGACGACGCCATCCGCCTCGCCCGGCAAGCTGCCGTTGCCGACGTGGAGGTTACCCTTGACGTCACTCCCGGGGTGCCCCACGTCTTCCAGGCTTACTACCCGATCCTCGACGAGGCGGCCGCGGCGCTGGACAGAGCCGGACAGCTCCTGTCGGCGCATCTCGCCAGCGCGGAACGCGTGACCGCCTTCGCGGACGACAGGAGTTCGACATGAGCGACGCGCTCGACTGGAACGCTACGACCATCGCGGAGTTCCGAGCGAACGAGGGCCGGGTTGGCGGGAACTTCGCGGGCGCCCCGATGGTCCTGGTGCATCATCGCGGCCGTAAAAGCGGGCGGGAGTACGTCACCCCGACGATGTACCTCCCGCACGACACCGCGCCGGACGTCATCTACGTCTTCGCAACCAAGGCTGGAGCACCCACCAACCCGGACTGGTACCGCAACCTGACCGCCGCCGGTGACGGCAGTGTCGAACGTGGAACCGAGACATACACGGTGACCGTCCGCGAACTGACCGGCGCTGAACGCGACCGCGTCTACGCCGAGCAAGCGCGGCGCTACCCGGGCTTTGCCGAGTACGCACGCCAAACCGTTGGAGTCCGCACCATTCCCGTGCTCGAACTGAGGCGGATGTAGCCCGCTAACTAGCCTGCACCGCCTGCGGCTCGCGCGGCCGCACCGTTCCGTCCGCCATGATGTCGCCATCGGGGCACGGCCACTGGACTTGCCCGCCCTCGAACTGCTCCTCGTACAGCGACGCGTACAGCCCGCCCTGGCGCAGCAGATCTCGATGCGAGCCAGATTCCGTGACCCGGCCCCTGTCGATGACATAGATGACGTCCGCGCTGACGATGGTGGACAGCCGGTGAGAGATGGCAATGGTCGTCCGCGAGCCCATCAGGGCATCCAGCGCTTTCTGCACCTCCCGCTCGCTGGCGCTGTCCAGCGACGAGGTCGCCTCGTCCAAGATCAGGATGCGCGGGTCGTGCAGTAGGACGCGGGCGATGGCCAGGCGCTGCTTCTCCCCGCCCGACAGCCGGTACCCGCGTTCGCCGACGACAGTGTC
>NZ_JBARCR010000220.1:0-6236 GCF_049794275.1 Trebonia sp. | reverse complement strand
GCGTACCAGAAGGCGGCGATCTCGGCGCTCCGCAACCGTCCGGAGTTCGGGCAGCGGCTGGCCAGCGGGCACGGGGTGGCGTGGGGCAAGGTGCAGGCGTGGCTGACGCAGGCCGCCCCGCCCGAGGAGGTCGTCGGCGACCGGTTCGAGTGGGCATATCAGGTCGTCCGTCCGGCGCTGCTCGAGATCCTCGGTCCGGAAGGTTCCGGCTGGCGGACAGAGAAAAGACCTCATCCAGAACGTCCTGGGGCGTCTCAGACCTGGATACTGCTCACCGAAACCGTGGAGGACGTCGAGCACGCCACTCCCCCGGAAGAACAGCCGTAGCCTGCCTCACACGCGGGCGACGCCGACGATCACCCGTCCGTCGCGGGGCGCGGCGTGCACCGGCTGCGCGGAGTCCGGATACCACTCCCGGCCGTCGACCACGCCGGGCGGGACGAGTTTCAAGGGGCCGAAGAAGCTCGCGAACTCTTCCACCGAATGGTTGTAGACCCGCGTCCCGCCCGAGGAATAGGCGCCGAAACCCTGTTTCGCCGCTGCACCGTCGGCGCGGCCGACGGAGAGCACCACGTAGCTTCCCGGCACCAGTCGTGCGACGTAGCTGGCCACCAGGTCCCGCGCCGCGTCAGGCGCGAAGAAGTGGAGCAGGTACCCCATGAGCAGGCACGCCGGAGCCTCGAGGTCGATGTCGTCCTGGATGGCGGCAATGATCGCGCCTGGCTCCCGCACGTCCCCGTCCACCACCGTCACGCCGGGATTGCCGTGCTCGGCCAGCGCGCGCAGGTGAGTGAGCACCACCGGGTCGTTGTCGATGTAGGCCACCCGGGCGGCCGGAATGGTGGCCTTGGCCGTCTGGTGTGTGTTCGGCACGGTGGGCATGCCGCAGCCCAGGTCGATGAACTGGCCGATCCCCTGGCTCGCCGCCCACGTGACCGCCCGGGCCAGGAACTGCCTGTTCTCCCGCGACACCTCGACCGTCAGGGGGTGCGACAGCCATCAGCCGCTCCGCCACCTCCCGGTCGGCGGCGAAATTGTCTGGGCTCGCGCATTCGGCCGACGCCGGCGTTAGACCGGAATCAGCTCCACGTGCACCCCGGCCGTCCGCACCAGGTCCAGCAGGTCACGGGGGTCGGAGGTGAGGATGTCGTCCCCGTCCTGGGCTAGGCACACCACGGACGCGTCGATGGCGTCCGCGGCACCCGTGCGGGCTAGCAGCATCCCCGCGCGCTTCCCCAGCCCGTCATCGACAGGAACGACTTCCACGTTGTCCAGCAGCCGGGCGACCTTCACCTGACGGCCGGTCCCGCCACGCCAGATTTGAGCGATGACCGCGCCGTTGGTCAGCGGCACGCGCCCGGACGTGAACTCGTTCTTTACCAGGGCGGCGACGTCGCCTGTACCGCGTTCGGCGGCGATGAACGCCCCAGCGTCCAAGACCAGCATCACTCAGCTCCTGTAGGCCCGGTGCCAGCCATGCCGTTCCGCACGACCTTGCCGCCCCGGACGACGATCGCCCGTTCCCTCGCCCGTCGCACGGCGGCTTCCATCTCCTCTTCGGTGATCTCACCGTGCTCCGCCTCGTACGCGGCAATGAAGTCGCCAATCCCGCGAAGCCTGCGGTCGTGGTCGAGCTTCAAGCGCAGCGCATCGCTCACCCAGGCGCTGGTGGATTCCGCCGCGCCGGCGGCCACGGCGGCTTGAACCGCGGCAATCAGATCCGCGTCGACAGTCACTGACAAGCGGCTCTTAGTCATACTCAGAGCGTACATCTGTCCCACTTCTATGGCATAGGCAATTGGATGGGGTCAGCGTAACGCAGGGTACTGACAATCGAGCGGTTAGTCGCCGGCCTGTGACAGCGCTGCCTCCAGGGCATGGGCCGCAGCGCTCGCAGCTGAGCGCGCGGCCCATCGGGTAGTGACGGCGGTTACGGGAGTGGCTGCTTGCCGCACTTGACGACGGTGATCGTGCCCGCGCTCTCTGGGTGCGCGCTGCCCGGTGCGTAGTCGTACACGGTGCGGGTCGCGAAGTTCATCACGAACACGTCGACGATCGCGAAGGTCTTGGGATCGAGCCAGGTGATGTACAGCTGGTGGTTGCCGATGGGCAGGGCGACGTAGTCCTCGGGCGGGAAGGTAGTGCCCACGTTCGGGCCGGCGATCGGGACGCCCTGGACAGTGGAGTGCTTGTAGGTCTGCTGGAACGTGTTGCCGGTGTTGCGGCCCAGGGTGTACTTGGCGTTGATCACGTAGCCGTTGAGGTCGAACCGGTTCAGGCTCACCCGCGCGTGGTGGGCGCTCACCTGCGCCGCCGGTTTCGGGCTCGCCGAGGCCGTGCTTGCCATCGCGGCCGCGGTCCCGCTCGCGGCGATTGCCACCGCTAGTGCCGCCACTGCCAGCCGAATGCGCTTCGTCGCAAACATTTGTGTCCCTCCTGCACTTGGGGAATGCCGTCCGAATCGTAAATCGGTGTGTCAGGGGCGGCAATTAGTGCGGAGGCGGTAAATGGGACTGGCGATTTGTGCGGTGGCTAAGGGTGGAGGTTGAGGATTTCGGTGGATCGTTCGCGCATTTCTACCTTGCGGACCTTGCCGGTGACGGTCATCGGGAACTCGTCGGTGATGTGCACGTAGCGGGGGATCTTGTAGTGCGCGAGCTTCCCGAGGCAGAACTCGCGCAGCGCGTCAGCCGTCAGCGGCGTGGCGCCGGGGCGCATCCGGACCCAAGCCATCAGCTCCTCGCCGTACTTGGCGTCCGGGACGCCGATCACCTGCGCGTCCAGGATGTCCGGGTGGGTGTAGAGGAACTCCTCGACCTCGCGCGGGTAGATGTTCTCGCCGCCGCGGATCACCATGTCCTTGATCCGGCCGGTGATCGACAGGTAGCCGTCGTCGTCCATCACGGCGAGGTCCCCGGTGTGCATCCACCGGGCGGCGTCGATGACCTCGGCGGTCTTGTCCGGCTGGCGCCAGTAGCCGAGCATCACCGAGTAGCCGCGGGTGCACAGCTCGCCAGGGGTGCCTCGCGGGACGGCTCTGCCGGTCGCCGGGTCGATGACCTTGACCTCGATGTGCGGGCCTACCCGGCCGACCGTCGCCACCCGGCGCTCGATCGAGTCGTCGACCCGGGTCTGGGTGGACACCGGTGAGGTCTCGGTCATGCCGTAGCAGATCGACACCTCCGACATGCCCATCCGGTCGATGACCTGCTTCATCACCTCGACGGGGCACGGCGAGCCCGCCATGATGCCGGTGCGCAGGCTGGACAGGTCGAAACGGCCGAAGTCCGGCACCGACAGCTCGGCGATGAACATCGTCGGCACCCCGTACAGCGACGTGCACCGCTCCGCCTGCACCGCCTCCAAGGTGGCTACCGGGTCGAAGGCCGGCGCCGGGATCACCATCGCCGCACCGTGGCTGGTCGCCGCCAGGTTCCCCATCACCATGCCGAAGCAGTGGTAGAACGGCACCGGGATGCAGATCTTGTCCTCGTGCGTGTAGTGGCACAGCTCGCCGACGAAGTACCCGTTGTTCAGGATGTTGTGGTGCGAGAGCGTCGCGCCCTTCGGGAAGCCGGTGGTCCCCGAGGTGTACTGGATGTTGATCGGGTCGTCGGCGCTCAGCTCGATCGCGCCGAGCGCGCCGCGGTCCGCGCGGCGCCCGGTCTCGAGCAGCGCGTCCCACTCGCCGGTACCGAGCAGGACGACCTGCTCCAAAGCGGCGCAGCGCGGCCGGACCTCGGCGATCATCGCGGCGTAGTCGGACGTCTTCAGCCGCTGCGCGGCGACGAGCAGCCTGGCGCCCGACTGGTTCAGCACGAACTCGAGCTCGCTGGTCCGGTAGGCGGGGTTGATGTTCACCAGGACCGCGCCGATCTTCGCGGTGGCGTACTGGGTCAGCACCCATTCGGCGCAGTTCGGGGCCCAGATGCCCACCCGGTCCCCCACGGTGACGCCGGCGGCGAGCAGGCCGAGAGCGAGCGCGTCCACGTCGGCGGCGAGCTCGGCGTAGCTCCACCGGCGGCCGGCCGGCACGTCGATCAGGGCCGGGCGATCGGGAAACCGGCGCACTGCCGCGTCGAGGTTCTCCCCGATTGTGTCGCCGAGCAGCGGCGTGTCGCTGATGGCCGACGTGTAGCTCTTCTCCGCCATGGCGTGCTCCTCTCGCCGTTGAGAGCATCATAGGGTTTCGGGTTATGGAGACCGGTGTAGCTATTTTCGCGACCCACGATGCGGTCGCGCCCGCCGAGGTGGCGCGGCTGGCCGAGCAGCGCGGGCACGAGTCGCTGTTCTTTCCCGAGCACACGCATATCCCAGCGAGCAGGCAGACACCGTGGCCTGGCGGGCGGCCGTTGCCGCGCAGGTACGCGCACACCTTCGACCTGTTCGTCGCCGTCACGGCCGCGCTGGCCGCGACCAGCCGGCTGCGCGTCGGGTCCGGCGTGTGCCTGGTGATCGAGCGGGACCCGATCATCACCGCCAAGGAGGTCGCCTCCGTCGACTTCATGTCCGGCGGGCGATTCGAGTTCGGCGTCGGCGCGGGGTGGAACAGGGAGGAGATGGCCAACCACGGCACCGACCCGCGGGTCCGGATGGCGGTCATGCGGGAGCGGATCGAGGCGATGAAGGCGATCTGGACGTCCGACGAGGCCAGCTACGCGGGCGAGTACGTGTCGTTCGACCGGATCTGGTCGTGGCCCAAGCCAGCGCAGCGGCCGCACCCGCCGGTGCTCGTCGGCGGGGACGGTCCCGGCGTGCTCGACCGGGTGCTCGCGTTCGGCGACGGGTGGTTCCCGAACTACGCGCGGGAAGGGATCCTGGACCGGGCTGAGGAGCTGCGGGCGCGGGCGGACCGGCCGGTGCGGCTGATGGTGATGGGCGTGCCGTCCGACCCCAGAGCGCTCGAGGCGTACGCGGCGGCCGGGTTCGAGCGAGCCGTGCACTGGCTGCCGTCCGCGCAGCGCGGGCCGGTAGAGCGGGAACTCGACGCGTTCGAGGCCGCGGTCGCCGAGTTCAACGGCGAGTAGGACCCGCCGTACTGCCTCGCCGTACGGTCTCGCGGTCCGAAAGGCGGAAACCACGGACCGCGAGACCGCACACCCCCTGGCGACCCCGCCCTTGGTGTGCCATTGTGCCTGCGCTGTCCGCCGTAGCGCCGCATCAGAACAATGTCCGGACAAGATCGGACAAGCACTGGCGTGAGAAACATGGTCGCAACTTCGCATCGATGTCACGCATTGGGTCAACTTGGGTGCCCATAGGGACTGTCATGTGAAGGCAAGGCTTCGTATCAGGGGGACCAATGGCTGATAATCCGGCCACGGCGCAACAAATGGCCGAACAAATCGAATCTCAGGCGGATTTCGCGCGGGAGCTGACGGCGCTCAGGGAACGCGCCGGATTGCGGATCCGGGACGTCGGCCGCTTGTCCGGTATTCCTGTCAGCACGGTCGGCGACTACTTCTCGGGGCGCCATCTGCCCGCCGACCGGCAGCAGCTGATCCGCATTCTCGAGGTGTGCGGCGAGACCGACCCGGCCCGGATCGCGTGGTGGGAAGCCGCGCTGCAGCGGATCCGGCGGCTGCCCGGCAGGAGGACGGGCACCCCGTACCGCGGCCTGGCCAGGTTCGAGCAGCAGGACGCGCGCTGGTTCTTCGGCCGCGAGGACGTCACGGAACACCTGGTCTCCCTCGCCGCCGAGTCCTCCGCGCTGCCGCTGGTGCTGGTCGGCCCTTCGGGGGCCGGCAAGTCATCGCTGCTGCGCGCGGGCCTGCTGCCGCGCCTCAGCGAGCTGGCCGCGGTAGCCCCGGAAATCGCCGGGCCGGTGATCGTGCTCGAGCCCACGGCCACCCCGGTCGCCGACCTCAAGGCCCGGCTCACCGAGCTCGCGGCGAGCCTGGACGGCGCCGAAGGCGGACGCCCGGCGGTCATCGTGGACCAGTTCGAGGCGGTCTTCACCCGGTGCCGCGACGAGGCGCAGCGCCGCGACTTCATCACCGAGCTGTGCGAACTGACCGGGACCGCCTTGGTGATCCTCGCGCTGCGGGCCGACTTCTACGACCAGGCGATCCGCTACCCGGGGCTGGCGAGCGCGCTGGAGTCCCGGCAGGTCGTGCTCAGCCCGATGACGGCGGACCAGGTCCGCCGCGCCGTCATCGAGCCCGCCCGGCTGGCCAAAGTGGCCGTCGAAGACGGCCTCGTCGGGCTGCTGCTCGCCGACCTGGCGCCGCGGGGCG
>NZ_JBARCR010000219.1:0-1783 GCF_049794275.1 Trebonia sp. | reverse complement strand
AGCGTGACCGCCACCTCCAGCCCGCTTGCCGCGATCTCCGTGCCGCGCGCCGCCAGCACGTCCCTGGTGACGGCGGCCAGGTCGACGGGGGCGCGGCGGTCGAGGCCGCGCTGTCCCCGCGCGAGTGTCAGCAGCGCCTCGAGCAGCCGTTCCTGTTCTTCCCCGGCGACGAGCACCCGGCGACAGGTGGCGCGCAGCGACTCGGCGTCCGCGCCGGGGTCGCGGAGCGCGACTTCGAGCATGGTCCGGGAGCGGGCGAGCGGGGTGCGCAGCTCGTGCGAGGCGTTGGCGACGAACTGGCGCTGCGTGTCGAACGACGCGTCCAGGCGGCCGAAGAGATCGTCGATCGTGTCCGCCAGCTCGCGCAGGTCGTCATCCGGCTCCCCGACCGCCAGCCGCTCGTGCAGGTTCGTGGCGGAGATCCGCTGCGCAGCCGCGGTGATCCGCCGCAACGGGCGCAGCGCGCGGCCGGCCGCGAACCAGCCGAGCGCCATCGACACGACCGCCATGATGCCCAGCGCGATGCCTGAGTACAGCAGCAGGGCGTCGTTCTCTGCGGCCTTGGCGGTGCCGGCGATCCTGGTCGCCTGGGCCTGCAGCGGGTCTGTGGCCGGCAGTGCCGCGGGGGCCACGCCCGCGGCACTGCCGGCGCCTCCGCCTGCGTTGGTGCTCGATACGAAGACGCCGTTGGTGGCGTGGCTGACCAGTCCGTACGTAATGGCGAGCAGCGTCGCCCCGGCGGCGAGGAACAGCGCGCCGAACAGCACGGTGAGCCGGAGCCGGACGCTGCCGCGCCTCATATGCGGTAACCGGCCTGGGCGACGGTCTCGATCACCGGCGGCTCGCCGAGCTTGCGCCGCAGGCGGCTGACCGTGACCTTCACCGCCGTGCTGAACGGATCGGCCATCTCGTCCCAGCCGCGCTCGAGCAGTTCCTCGGCGGACACCGCGCGGCCGCCCGCCGCCATGAGCAGTTCGAGGACGGCCAGCTCCTTGGGGCCGAGGTCGAGGCACCTGCCGTGCCGGGTGACGAGCCGGCGGGCCGGGTCCAGCGTGACGCCCTTGGCGGTCAGCACCGGCGGGACGGCGGGGTGGGACCGGCGGCCGAGCGCCCGGATCCTGGCTATCAACTCGGCGAACGCGAACGGCTTGGGCAGGTAGTCGTCGGCGCCGCGGCCCAGCCCGGCGACGCGGTCGGCGATCGTGCCCGCGGCGGTCAGCAGCAGGATCCGCGCGCGGACCGTGCCCGCGAGCTTGGCGCACACCTCGTCGCCGTGGACGCCTGGCAGGTCACGGTCGAGCACGATCACGTCGTAGTCGTTGACCAGGGCGCGGTCCAGGGCGGCGTCCCCGTCCAGGGCCGTGTCGACCGCCATTCCCTCCAGGCGGAGCCCGGCGGCGATCGCCTCCGCCAGCTCGCCGTCATCTTCTACCACGAGCACCCGCATAGCGGTTCTCCCTGCTGGTGGGCCTCCCTCGCACCAGGCAACCGCCGCAGGCTGACCTTCCCCTCAAGGAAGGCTGCCAGGACTCTGTCAAGGAAGGCTGGCGGGATCCTGGATAGCCGTGGCGGTCAGCTCCCCGCCGGTGCCGGTGGCCTGGACGCTCACCAGGTCGCCCGTCTTGACGCCGCGGATGCCGCTGACCCGGCCGCTGACCTTTGTCGCGCTGGTCACGACCGCCGTCACCTGATGGTCGGGTCCCGCGACCGTGATCGACGTGGCGCTGACCGCGGTGACCTTCCCGCCCATCTCGAGCCGAATGGCCTGGCCGCGTCCCGGACC
>NZ_JBARCR010000218.1:0-4784 GCF_049794275.1 Trebonia sp. | reverse complement strand
CGGTCACAGTCCCATGTTCTTCGCGATGATCGTCTTCATGACCTCGGAGGTGCCGCCGTAGATCCTGTTGACCCGGTTGTCGGCGTACAGCCGCGCGATCGGGTACTCGTTGATGTAGCCGTAGCCGCCGTGCAGCTGCAGGCACCGGTCGATGACCTCCGAGGCGGTCTCGGTGCAGAAGAGCTTCGCCGACGCCGCTTCCGCGGGGGTCAGTTCGCCGGCGTCCAGCGCCTCGAGCGCGCGGTCGGCGACGGCCTGGGCGGCGTCGACCTTGGCCTGGCAGGCGGCCAGCTCGAACTTCGTGTTCTGGAAGGACGCGACCTCCTTGCCGAACACGGTGCGCTGCTTTGTGTACTCAACAGCGAACCTGACGGCGGCGGCGGCCTGCGCGTAGGCGCCGTAGGCGATGCTGAGCCGCTCCTGCGGGAGGTTCTGGCCGAGGTAGGAGAATCCCTTGTCCTCCTCGCCGAGCAGGTCCCCCGCGGGCACGATCACGTCGGAGAACGTGAGCTCCGCGGTGTCGGAGACCCGCAGGCCGATCTTGTCGAGCTTGCGCCCGACGGAGTAGCCAGGGGACTTGGTGTCGACCACCAGCAGCGAGATGCCGAAGCGGCGGTCGTCAGGCAGCGATGGCGATGTCCTGGCGCAGACGATGACGCGGTCGGCGTGCACGCCACCGGTGATGAAGGTCTTGGCCCCGTTGAGGACGTAGTGACTGCCGTCGGCCGACTTGCGCGCGGTGGTGCGCATGCCGGCCAGGTCAGAGCCGGTGCCCGGTTCGGTCATGGCGATCGCGAACATCGTCTCCCCGGTGACGAACCCCGGCAGCCAGGCGGCCAGCTGCTCTGGCGTGCCGAGCTTCAGCAGGTAGGGCAGGCACAGGCCCGCGTGGACGCCGGAGCCGCCGAACGAGACACCGGCCCGTGTGGTCTCCTCGGCCTCGATGGCGTAGTACTTGAAGGTGGAGATGCCGGCCCCGCCGTACTCCTCGGGCACCTCGATACCGAAGATGCCCAGGTCGCCGAGCTTGTAGTAGAAGTCGCGCGGCACGATGCCCGCCTCGTACCACTCCTGGTAGTGCGGGACGACCTCGGCCTGGATAAAGGCCCGCAGGGTCTTACGGAACGACTCGTGATCCTCATCAAAGACCGCACGGCGCATAGCTGGTCCCTCCCACCGTCACACTGGCGACGCTTTAATCGAACAGTGTTAGATTAAATGAAATCGTAGCCCACGTCACCAGCCAGGGAGAACGGGAGAGCCGATGGCACGCCCGACGACCGCCAAGCTGGACCAGGCGCGGATCCGCGCGGCGGCCCTCGCGCTCGTCGACGCCGAAGGGCTTGAGGGGCTGAGCATGCGCCGGCTCGCCACCGCGCTGGACGTGAGCGCGGCGTCGCTCTACTTCCACTACGCGACTAAAGACGAACTGCTTGAGGCGGTGGCGGCGGACATCCTCGCCAAGGTGGACACCTCGGCCTTCAGCAGCGGCTGGGAGCCTGGCGTTCGTGCCTGGGCCCGCTCGCTGCGGGCCGCGCTGGCCGCGCACCCAAGGCTGGTGCCGGTTCTCTCGCACGCGCCTGGCCGCCGCGCCGACGCGCTGCAGCGGGCCGACGACATCCAGGGCGGCCTGGTCGCCGCCGGCTGGCCGCCGCGTGAGGCGACGATGATCGGCGCCGCCGCCAAGTACCTGGTCTTCGGGGCCGCCCTCGGCTCCTTCGCCGAGGGATTCGCCGCCGACCCCGAGGTGTACGCCGACCGCTACCCGCACCTGGGGCAGGCCCACCGGCTGGCGGCACGCGCCGCGGAGGTGGACAGGGAGAGCTTCGACTTCGCGCTGGAGCAGCTGATCGCCGGCCTGCGCGCACGCTACGCCAGGGAGATGTCATGACCTCAGCCGCGCCAGCCCCTGCCCGTTCCCAGGTCTCGCCTGAGGACTTCGCCGAGATCCTGCGCGCGACCCGCGAGTTCGTCAGGTCCAGGGTCATGCCCAGGGAGAACGAGATCATGGCGGCCGATGCCCTGCCCGCGGACCTGCGGGCGGCCGCGGCCGGACTCGGCCTCTTCGGCTTCGCGATCCCGCAGGAGTGGGGCGGCCTCGGCCTCGACCTCGTCCAGGACGTCGAGCTGGCGATGGAGCTTGGCTACACGTCCCTCGCGCTGCGCTCGATGTTCGGCACCAACAATGGCATCGCCGGGCAGGTACTCGTCAATTTCGGCACCGACGAGCAGAAGGCCGCCTGGCTCGAGCGACTCGCCTCCGGCGAGGTCGTGGCGTCCTTCGCCCTCACCGAGCCCGGCGCCGGCTCCAACCCGGCAGGGCTGCGCACCCGCGCCGTCCGCGACTCCGGCGAGTGGGTGATCAGCGGGGCCAAGCGGTTCATCACCAACGCGCCGATCGCCGGGCTGTTCGTCGTCTTCGCCCGCACCCGCGAGGCCGCGGGCGCCGATCCGGGCATCGCCGTTTTCCTCGTGCCAGCCGGCACCCCCGGCCTGGAGGTCGGCCCGCACGACCGCAAGATGGGCCACGAGGGCGCCTGGACCGCCGATGTCACGCTGACCGATGTGCGCGTGCCGGCCGCGGCGCTCATCGGCGGCTCAGAAGAAGTCGGCTATCAGGCCGCGATGTCGTCGCTGGCCCGCGGCCGGGTGACCATCGCCGCGGTCGCGGTCGGCGCCGCCCGCCGGGCCCTCGACGAGTCGGTCGCGTACGCCGTCACCGCCACCCAGGGCGGTACCGCCATCGGCGACTTCCAGCTTGTCCAGGCGCACCTGGCCGACATGCAGACCGGCGTGCTCGCCGGCGAGGCGCTGGTACGGGAGTGCGCCCGCAAGTACCAGTCCGGCGAGGACCGCCGCATCGCCCCCTCGGTCGCCAAGCTCTTCTGCACCGAGATGGCCGGGCAGGTCGCCGACAAGGCCGTCCAGGTCCACGGCGGCGCCGGCTACATACGCGAGGTGCCCGTCGAGCGGATCTACCGCGACGTGCGGCTGCTGCGCCTCTACGAGGGCACCAGCGAGATCCAGCGGCTCATCATCGGCGGCGGCCTGGTGCGAAGCGAACAGCGCCGGCTGAACCGCCAGTGAAGCTGGGGCATGCTTAGTGGCATGCCGCCTGAATCCGCCGCGACGTCGCCGCCGTTGCCGCCGCCGAGGAACCCGTCAGGGCCGTACCGGGTGTGCTGCGTGTGCCTGGGCAACATCTGCCGCTCTCCGATGGCCGAGGTCGTGCTCAGCGCCCAGCTCGCCGCCGCGGGCCTGCAGGACCGAGTGATCGTGGACAGCGCGGGAACCGGCGACTGGCACGTGGGGGACCCAATGAACGCGCCGGCGAGGAGGCAGCTGGAACGGCGCGGCTACGACGGCGCCGCGCACCGGGCCCGCCAGTTCGACGCGTCCTGGCTGGCCGAACGCGACCTTTTCCTCGCCATGGACAACTCCAACCTCGCGAACCTGCGCGCCCTCGCGCGGCAGGACGACGCCGCGCCGGGCACCATGCGGAGGATCAGGCTGTTCGGAGAGGTCGCGGGCCTGGACGGCGCGGACGTGCCGGATCCGTGGGGCGGCAGCCCGGCGGACTTCGCCCGGGTGCTCACGATGCTCGAGACCGGCATGGCGCGCATCGTCAGCCAGCTGCGGGACGTCGTGGGGGCGGCCGCTACCGAGCGCTAGCCGGCGAGTCTCCATCGTCGTCGGCGTCGCCGGGCTCCCCTACCCTGGCGCCGGGGGAGAGCGGCAGCCTGACCTGGAAGTCGGCGCCCTCGCCTGGCGCGGTGCGCACGGACACGGTGCCGCCGTGCGCCGCCACCAGCCCGGAGACGATCGCCAGCCCGAGGCCGGTGCCGCCGGACGCGCGGTTCCTGGCCTGGTCAGCGCGGTAGAACCGCTCGAAGACCCGCTGCGCCTGGTCGCGTTCCATGCCCGGTCCGTCGTCCTCGACGTCGAGCACAACGGCGGGTGTGGCGTGATCCAGCATGCCCGAGGCGATCTTGACCCGGACCGGGGTGTCCGGCGGGGTGTGCGTGAGCGCGTTGTTGAGCAGGTTCCCGATCACCTGCCGCAGCCGCGCCTCGTCGCCGTCCACCAGGAACGCGGCGCCGGGCGCCACGCTGAGGTCGATCGGCCGGCCGGGTGCCACCATCCGGGCGTCCTGCACCGCGTCGGCCGCGAGAGTGAGCAGGTCGACGGGCGCGAGGTTCAGCGGGCGCTGCTGGTCGAGCCTGGCCAGGGTCAGCAGGTCCTCGACGAGCAGGCCCATCCGGGAGGCCTCCGCCTCGAGGCGCCGCATGATGCGGTCGAGATCCCGCGGGGTCAGGCCGTCCTCGGCGGCAGGGCTATCTGGCGCCGAGGAGTCGGCCGGGGACGTTCCGGATACTTGATCTTGACCTGTTCGAACTCCGCCGCGCTGGCGGTAGTACTCGGCGAAGCCGCGGATCGTGGTCAGCGGGGTGCGCAGCTCGTGGCTGGCGTCGGCGATGAACCGGCGCATGCGGTCCTCGGAGCGGTGCGCGGCCTGTTCGGACTCCTCCTGGGCGTGGAAGGCGGTCTCGATCTGGCTGAGCATCGCGTTGAGCGAGCGGCCGAGGCTGCCGATCTCGGTGCGCGGGTCTCGCTCGGGGATGCGGTGGTTCAGGTGCCCCTTGGCGATCTGGCTGGCGGTCAGCTCGATGTCGTTGAGCGGGCGCAGGTTGGCCTGCACGACGGCGATGCCGACGGCCGCGAGCACCAGGACGATCGCTCCGCCCACGATCAGGTCGAAGAGGATGAGCCGGTGGGTCATCGCG
>NZ_JBARCR010000217.1:0-2580 GCF_049794275.1 Trebonia sp. | reverse complement strand
GGCCCGCCGGGCAGCGGAAGGCGAGCTGGACGCGGCGCTGGCCGGCGAGTTCGCGGCGGCGCGGTACGGCCTTTCCCTGCTCGCCCCGGCCGTGCACGACCGGTCCAACGCGGTGACCAGGTTCCTGGTGGTCGCGCCGCCCGGGGAACTGCCCGCGCCGACCGGCTCGGACCGGACGTCGCTGGCGGCGTTTCTCGTCGAGGACCATCCGGGCGCGCTGATGGAAATTCTTACCGAATTCGCGGTGCGCGGCATCAACCTGACCACGATCCAGTCCCGGCCAACAGGAGACGGTCTTGGCAGCTATTTCTTCTTCATCGACTGCGAAGGCCATATCGACGATGCGCGGGTCGGCGAGGCGATGATGGGCGTGCGCCGGGTGTGCGCCGAGGTCCGGTTCCTCGGCAGCTATCCCAGAAGCGACGGGGCGCGGACCCAGGTCCGCCCCGGCACATCCGATTCCGAGTTCGCCGAAGCCGCGGCGTGGCTCGGCAGGCTCCGCTACGGCCGGCCGTTAGCACCGGCGGGTCAGGCCGGCTCCGTCACGGTCGCGAACAGGTCAGGCATTCAAAGGTAGGGGCCCGTGCCGCGGAGCGGCTGCGCGTCCTGCGGCTCTGCGGGGATGGCGCCGGGCGGGAGCGCCCTGCGCATCTGCTCGAGCTGCGCGCGCGCCGCCATCTGCTGCGCGAACAGCGTCGTCTGGATGCCGTGGAACAGCCCCTCAAGCCAGCCGACCAGTTGCGCCTGGGCGACCCGTAGTTCCGCTTCGCTCGGCGTGACATCGTCCGCGAAGGGCAGCGAAAGGCGCTCGAGCTCGTCGACCAGCTCCGGGGCGAGGCCGTCTTCAAGCTCCTTGATGGAGTTCTGGTGGATCTCCTTCAGCCGCGCCCGGCTCTTCTCGTCCAGCGGGGCGGACTTCACCTCTTCGAGGAGCTGCCGGATCATGCTGCCGATCCGCATCACCTTGGCGGGCTGCTCCACCATCTCCGTGATGGACTTCTCAGTCTCGCCGCTGCTCGCGTCCTCCTGGCCGCCAACCGCGATGCCGTTGGGCCCAACCACGACGACCTGCGGCCTGCCCTGCTCTTGCGGGCTGATTTCGTCGCTCATGCTTCCACGCTATCGGGTTCCGGCCGCTACTCGGCGCGCAGGATGAGCTTGCCGATGTGAGTGCTCTCCGCCATGATGCGGTGCGCCTCGGCGGCGTCGGCGAACGGCAGCTCACGGTAGACGACCGGGCGGATGCTGCCCGCTTCCACCAGCGGCCATACGTCCTCGCGCACGGCAGCGACGATGGCGGCCTTCTGCTCAGCGGGGCGGGCCCTGAGCGTGGTGCAGGACAGGGTGGCGCGCTTGACCATCAGCTTGCTCATGTCCAGTTCCGCCCTGGCGCCGCCCTGCATGCCGATGCACGCGATCCGCCCGTCGGCGGCGAGCGCGTCGATGTTGCGGTCCAGGTACCTGGCTCCGATGATGTCCAGGATCACGTCCGCGCCGCGGCCGTCGGTGGCGTCCTTGACCCGCTGCACGAAATCCTCGTCGCGGTGGTTGATCGCGATGTCCGCGCCGAGTTCCCTGCAGGCCTTCAGCCTGTCCTCCGAGCCGGCGGTCACCGCCACGGTCGCGCCGAAGTCCTTCGCGAGCTGGATCGCCGTCGTGCCGATGCCGCTGGCGCCGCCGTGGATGAGGAGCGTCTCGCCTGCCCTCAGCCTGGCGCCGAGGAAGACGTTCGAGTACACGGTGCAGACCGTTTCCGGCAGCCCGGCGGCGTGCGTCAGGCTGGTGCTCGCAGGGGCCGGCAGAAGCTGCCCGGCGGGGACCGCGACCTTTTCCGCGTAGCCGCCGCCAGCCAGCAGCGCGCACACCGCGTCACCCACTTGCCAGCCGGTGACGCCAGGGCCGACGGCCGAGATCGTGCCCGAGCATTCGAGGCCCGGGTACGGCGGCGCCCCTGGCGGCGGCGGATAGAAGCCCTGGCGCTGCATCAGGTCCGCGCGGTTGACCCCGCCCGCGACGACGTCGACGAGCACTTCGCCCTGGCCTGGCACGGGGTCATCGACCTCGGTCCATTGCAGCACTTCAGGACCGCCAGGCTTGGTAATGACTACCGCGTGCATAGCTGCCTCCTCGCTTGGGAACCCCTCTTAAGCAAGGTTCTGTCAAACTAGGTCGTCGGGTTGGGTGGTTTGTGCGATGAGCGATATCGTGCCGCGAACAGTATGGCAAGAGCAGGGACGATGACAGCCGACGAGCCCGTGGACGGCGACTACCCGGCGGCGGGCGAGAACCCGTTCGGTTCCGCGTACCCGTCCGCGTACCAGCGGGGCACGGGTATGTTCGGGCACGTGTTGCTACCGCCGGACGAGTCGGAGGCCCCCGACGTGCCAGACGCCCTGGATGATTTGCCGGCGATGGAGCCGCTGCCGGACCCCGATGCGCTGCCCGACCCCGGCTATCCCGGCATGGCGGAGTACCAGCGACCGGCCCCGGCGGCATCCTCGCCGTTCCCCCCGCCGCCGCAGGATCCGCCCACGGCGTTCCCGCAGCCGCCGGCGTTCCCGCCGCCGCCCCCGCCGTCGG
>NZ_JBARCR010000216.1:0-1507 GCF_049794275.1 Trebonia sp. | reverse complement strand
CCGCCGGCACGGCCGTCGGGGTGGCCGCCGCGCTTGTCATGCCGGCCGGCGGCAAGCTGTACGACGGCGCGGCGGGTGCGGCCGGGTTGATCAGCGCGGTGCTGGTCTTCATCGTGGTGGCTTACCTGCTGGACAAGGACGACCTGCGGATGGCGACGACGCGGCTGCAACGGCTGCGCATGGTGCAACGGCTGCGGCGGATGAGCCGTCGCGGATAAGATACGGCTGCTAGCGGGATACGCGATAATGGTCCGGTGCGAGCTCGGGAGATAGCGGTCCGGCCCGTTCAGGAGTCCGACCGCCCCACTGTCGAGTGGCTGACGACCCAGCTGTGGGGCGCGGCCGAGGTGGTCGTCCACGACGGCGCTTTCTACCCGGCGACCCTGCCTGGCTTCATCGCGGAATGCGGCGGCCGCATCGCGGGGCTCGTGACCTTCGACGTGCGCCCCGGCGTCCTGGAGATCGTCACGATCAACGCGCTGGACCGGTTCACCGGGATCGGCACGATGCTCATCGAGGCCGTCCGCGCCGAGGCGAAGCGCCTCGGCTGCCAGCAGATCACGCTGACCACCACGAACGACAACGTCGACGCGCTGCGCTTCTACCAGCGCCGCGGCTTCCGGCTGGCCGCGCTGCGCCCCGGCGCGGTGGACCGCTCCCGGCTGCGCAAACCCGAGATTCCGCGCACCGGCGATTTCGGCATTCCGCTGCGCGACGAAATCGATCTCACCTGCCCCGTTTGAGAAACAGATCAAAATCATTCGCCAGAACGTACGCGGCCGTCTCCCGTCTCGCTCCCTTCCCGCCCGGCAGTGCCCGGCCTCTGGCGTCGTGATTTCACACAGCGTGTCTGTCCGTGTGCTGTTGCGATCAGGGCCGATCCTGCTATACAAGACGTACGACTGTCCGAGGGAGCACGATGTTGCCAACCGCTAGGCTCCAGTCCACAGGTCGGGAGAAGCTCAACCTGGTCGAACGCGTGCAGCGAGCGATCGACCGGACGCCGTTTCCGCAGCGGATTGTCCCGATTCTCGGGGCTGTGCTGTTCCTGTGTCCCGTGCTCGCGCCCGTAGCGGTCGTCACCAAGTCGCGCACCAAGATGGCCACCGCCTACGTGGCCATGCTCGCCATCTGGCTCATCTACGTGTTCGGGCTGTACAGCTCCGACCCGGCGGCGCTTCCCTCGGCGCCGGTGCGCTGGTCGCTGCTCGCGCTGCCGGTGATCATGGCCGTCATCGCGCACCTGCCGCCGCTGAGCCGCTGGTACGTGCCGTGCCGGACCGCGGCGATGACGCTGGTGTGGCCGGTGGTATTCGTCGTCGTGCTGCTCAAGCAGCTGCCGCACCTGCACATCTCGGTGACAGTCGGCGTGGTCGTCGCGTGGCTGCTCGCCGTGATAGCGCTGGGCTGGCGGTCGGCTAAGGGCATGCAGGACGCGCGGATTTACGGACAGCCGGGCGGGCGCCCCGGGGTCCAGCCGCCCGGCCGGCCAGGCGCGGTGCCGCGC
>NZ_JBARCR010000215.1:0-19641 GCF_049794275.1 Trebonia sp. | reverse complement strand
GTACAGGTCCGGCGCGCCCTCCGCGGTCATCTCCCCGATCAGGGCCTCGAACAGGCCCAGCACGTGCTGGTCGACCGCCTCGCGCAGCCCTTCCTTCGAGCCGACGTGATGAACGACCAGCGCCGGGGACACGCCCGCCGCGGCGGCGATCTGCCGCACCGTCACCGCGTCCGGGCCGTGCGCGGCGAACAGCCGCAGCGCCTCGTCGCGGATGACCGCGCGGGCGGTCCGGTCCTCTTCTGCTGAACGCATGTACAGCATGCTAAACAAATGTTCAGAGATTTGTCGAATCGATGGGTCCCGCGATGGTCAGCTCCCGGGCCCGGACGGCGCAGCCGGATGCCTGCGGGCTCATGAGCCCGTCACCCGGAGACAAGCGTGGCATGCCGCAGGTCCGTGACAACCGCACATAAACGTAGTGTACCATAATTGCATTATGCAAATATTGGTAGCTGCACATGAGGTTGGTGAGGACGCGGCACGGGAGAATCCGCCGGATGCGGCGGTGGTGGACGCGGTGCTGTCGGCAAGCCGGGCGCTGATCGCCGTGGCGACGCGGTCGCTGGGCGCGGCGGCGGAGGAGACCACGATCGCGCAGTACCGGGCGCTGGTGGTGCTGGCGTCCCGCGGGCCGCGGCGGATGGTGGACCTGGCCGAGGCGCTGGACGTTGCGCCGTCGACGGCCGGGCGGATGTGTGACCGGCTGGTGCGCAAGGGCCTGGTCCGCAGGCACCGGGCGCGCGGCGACCGCCGCGCGGTCCTGGTCTCGGTCACCGCGGCAGGCAGGCGGGTGGTCGACGAGGCGACTAGCCGGCGCCGCGCTCTGATCGCGGAGATCCTGGAACGGCTGCCGGTGCCCGCGCAGCGGGCTGTGGCGCAGGCGCTGCGGGCGTTCGCCGATGCCGCCGGCGAGGTTCCGGACAGCGAGTGGCCGGAATGACGGCGGTTACGGCGGGCAGCCCGGCTATCGCGCGGGCGGCGGCGTGGCTGCGGGCGGGCCGGGGCGGGATGTTCCTGCTCGCCCTTCTGGTGGGGGCGGGGGCCGGGCTCGGCGCGGTGGCGTTCCGGTACCTGATTTATTTCTTCACCTGGCTGGCGACCGGGCACAGCGAGTTCGGCCAGGCCGGCTACGTCGGCAGCAGCCACCTGCCGTGGCTCGGGCTCGGGTTCTTCGTGGTCATCCCGGCGGTGGGCGGGCTGCTGTACGGGCCGCTGATCTACAAGTGGGCGCGGGAGGCACGCGGGCACGGCGTGCCCGAGGTGATGATCGCGGTCGCCGACAACGGCGGCCGGATCCGCTGGCAGGTCAGCGTGGTCAAGGCACTGGCTTCCGCGCTGTGCATCGGATCGGGCGGGTCGGTGGGCCGGGAGGGGCCGATCGTGCAGATCGGCTCGGCGCTGGCGTCCAGCGTCGGCCAGTGGGTGCGGATGCCGGAGAACCGGCTGCGGATCATGGTCGCCTGCGGCGCCGCGGGCGGCATCTCCGCGACGTTCAACGCGCCGATCACCGGGGTGTTCTTCGGCGTGGAGATCATCTTGCGCGAGTTCGCGGTCGACGCGCTGTTCACCGTCATGCTGTCGTCGATGGTCGCCGACGTCATCGCGATCCCGTTCCTCGGCGACAAGCCGTTCCTGTCTGGCTTCCCGGCCGGCATCGCGCTGCACGACCCGCGCAACTACCTGCTGGTCGCGGTGCTCGCGGTGGTCGCCGCACTGATGGGGCTCGCGTTCAAGACCGTGCTGTACAAGATCGAGGACCTGTGCGACAAGCTGTGGAAGGGACGGCCGGAGTGGGCGCGGCCCGCCGTCGGCGGGATCGCGCTCGGGCTGCTGCTGCTCGCACTGCCGCAGATGTACGGCGTCGGCTACCCGGTCATGTACAAGACCGCGGCCGGCGAGTACGCGCTGTGGTTCCTGGTCATCCTCGCGTTCGGCAAGATCCTCGCGTGCAGCCTGTCGATCGGGATCGGCGGCTCCGGCGGGATCTTCGCCCCGTCGCTGTTCATCGGCGTCACCTCCGGCTACGCCTACGGCGACATCGTCCATCACATCTTCGGCGCTGGGGCGGGGCAGCCCGCGCTGTACGCGGTGGTCGCGATGGGCGCGGTGTTCACCTCCGCCGCCCGCGCCCCGCTGACCTCGCTGGCCAGCGTTGTCGAGATGAGCGGCGACTTCGCGCTGACCCTGCCGGTCATGCTCGCGGTCGCGATCGCCTCCACCGTCTCCCGGGCGCTGTCCTACGGCACGATCTACACCACCAAGCTGCTGCGCCGCGGCACCGACATCGACCGTGCCGTTCCGTGGCGGGCGCTGGCCGACCTGAAGATCACCGACGTCATGCGCCCGTTCCGGCCCGCGCTGCCCGTCCCGCCGGACAGCACCGCACCCGCCGCGCACAGCGGCTCCGCGGCCGGCAACGGCAGCACGCCGGAACCGGATGGCGTCCCCGGGACGGTCACCTGCCGGCACGACCCGCAGGCCCTGTTCGCCTCAGAATCGCTCAGCCAGGCGCTGCGCCAGCTGGAAGTCTACGGGCGCGACGGGCTGCCAGTGCTGTCCCCGGACGGGCAGCGCGTCGAAGGCTGGGTCACCGGCGCCAGCGTGCTGCGCGCCCTCGCCCGGCAGATCACCGGCAGCCAGGCCGATACCATCCAACCGCAGGCCGCCGCCGACCAGGAGCACCACGACGCGGAGGCCATGCTCCAGCACCCGCCGGCCCCGCTGCCCGGCTACCAGGTCATCGAGATCACCGTATCCGGGGACTCTGCGGCCACAGGACAGAAGCTAGGCGACCTCCGCTGGCCGTCGGCCGGCATCCCCGTCTCCGTGCTGCGCGACCGCCGCCTCCGCCCGCCGGACGGCCAGATCACGCTGGCCGCCGGCGACCGGGTCAGCCTGCTCGTCCCGGCACCGCAGAACTCACACCCGCCGCCCATAGACGGCCGCGAAGCGGACAGCGGAAGCAGCAGCCCGTGACCGCTTTCCTGCCGCGGAACCGCATCCTAGCTGTGGTCAGCAGAGAGGAGTTGCAATGGCCATTGGAATACTCGCCGCCGTGCTGGGGCTCTTGCTCGGCATGGCAGCCATCGTCATCCCCCGGATAGTGAATCGCCATAATAACCCCGACGATCACTCGGACTCGCTGGCCTACCTGGCGAACACCGGCCGGTCAGCGGAGGACATCGCCCAGGGCAACCGCAGCCTGCAGGCCCGGCCGGACAACGATGCCGGGTCTCAGCACGCAGGAGGCGCGGACACCGGCAAATCGGGCTAGCCACCACCCGAGTGACGGTGCGGGTCCGCTGGGTCGTGCGCGCACCGGTCTGGCTGTACCGGGCGCGGCTAGGGTTCGTGTTCGGACCACTACCTCTTGCCCGCGCCGCCCGGTAGTGAGCCAGTCGCGCCAATCCTCTTTAGGCCTCAAGTCTGGCGCGCTCGCGCAGGAGGGCCAGGAAGGCGTCGGCGGCCGGCCTGTGGCGGTGGTCGGCGCGCCACACCACGCCGACGGTTCGGTCGAGGGCTGGCGACGCCGGACGCACAGCGACTGCTCGCGGAGGCGGGTCGCTCACGGCTGATGCTGGCACGAACGCCACCCCGAGGCCCTCGCTCACGAGCGCGAGCAAGCGGTCGTGGCTGCTGGTCTGGAAACCCACGCGGGGCACGAACCCGGCCCGCTCGGTGGCCCGCTCTGAGACGGCCCGCAGGCCGGTGCCCGGCGTGAAGAAGATGAACGTCTCGCCCCGGAGCTGCCGCACGTCGACGGTCTCCAGCGCGGCCAGGCGGTGACCGCCCGGCACCGCCACCAGCACCGGCTCGCGGACCAGCGGGGCAACCTCGAGGCCTGCGGGCCGCTCGACATCGAGCGCGGCGATCGCCAGGTCGATCTCGCCTCGCGCGGTCATCGTGAGCATGTCGCGGGTGGAGTCCTCGCGCAGCGACACGTCAACCCCGGGATAGGCAACGTGAAACGCGGCAATCAGCCGGGGCAGGTCCAGCCCGGCGAGTGCCTGCATGGCACCGAGCACCAGCCGTCCGGTGGTAAGGCCCTTGAGGGCGGCGATCTCCTCGCGCGCGGCATCCATCTCCGCCAGGGCGCGGCGAGCCCGCAGGAGAAAAATCTCTCCCGCCTCGGTCAGGCGCACCCCGCTGCGTGAGCGCTCGAACAACTCGACGCCAAGTTCCTGCTCTAGGAGCTTGATCTGGTGCGAGAGCGCGGGCTGGGCCACCGGGACCGCTGCCGCCGCCCTGGTGAAATGCCGGTGGGTCGCGACGGCGACGGTATAGCGCAGTTGCCGGAGTTCCATATCGATTCGCGATCGAAGCTAGCCGGATTATGTCTTGGACAGCTTATCGGGCTCGGCGGGAAACTGTGATCAAGTCCTGTCAGGGATCAGCATAAGGAGGAACCAATGGCTCATATCAGCTACGTCGACCCCGCCACAGTCACCGATCCCGAGCTCGCGGGGATTATGGAGCGCGCGCGCCTGTTCGGCACGCCGCGACCGGAGAGCCAGGCGATCCGGCTGCACAACCCGCCAGTGATGAAGGCGTTCAATAACGCCTGGGAGGCCTTCTTCCGCCAGGGTGTCACCGATCACGCAGTCAAGGAACTGTGTCGGCTCTACATCGCCAAGTCCGTTGAATGCCAGTACTGCGGCGGCCAGCGCTCCGTGCTCGCCAGGGAACAGGGCGCCACCGAGCCGCAGGTCGACGAGATCCTGAACTTCGAGACCTCCGAGCGGTTCGATGACCGCGAGCGCACCGCACTCGCCTGGGCGATGGCCATCGCCTGGGACCCCGGCCTGGCGGACGACGAGCTCTGGAGCCGGCTGCACGAGCACTTCACGGAGCCGCAGCTCATAGAGCTCGGCCACTTCATCGCGCTGACGCTCGGACAGCAGCGTTTCCTGAAGACCGTCGGCGTTCGTCACGGCGAGGTCCTCGCTGACACTGACGCGGGCCTCGCCCCCGAGGAAGCGGCCAGGCTGCACACCGCCCAGCGTCTTGCGTCAACCCCGTGACGTACCACATCGCACGGGCCGCCGGGCGGCAGTGGAGCGAATCCGCCGCCGTCCTGGGGTTGCGGCACGCCACCCTCATCAATGCAGCCGGCGGGGCCAGTCATCTGGAGGTCCGGCTGTACGAGTTGCGCGCCGGCACCATCATCCCCGCCCACCGCCATCCCTTCGAAGAATCCTGGTACGTGTTCTCCGGCCAGGGACAGCGCACCGTAGCGGGCCTCACCTACCAGGTGGCCGCCGGGGACTATGGCTTCTCCCCGGTCGGCGTCGGCCACGCGCTTGCTGCCACTGACGAGGATTTGTCCTGGCTGTCGGTACGAGCGCCCAAGCCGCCTGCGTTCCGCGGTGCGGCGATCAGCCTGCCCGCCGCCGGCGTAGCCGGCGAGGACCTCGGGCGGCCATCAGAAACTGATCCCCGGCATCGCTTCGCGGGTCATTTCGAGGTCACCGACCTGGCACCGCCCGCCCAGCTGTCCATGCCCGGGTATCACGGCCCCAAGATCAGGAATATCTCTGTGCACATGCTGGTCGACCGGCTGCTGGGCGCACAGCATCACACCCTGTTCGTGGCCCAGATCGCTCCCCGGGCCGGCCACGGGCAGGCGGCTGGCGAGCACTACCACCCGTTCGAGGAGATCTACTACTTCCTGTCCGGCGGCCTGCGCGGAATGCTGGATGGCGACGAGGTTGAGGTGGCCGCCGGGGACTTGCTCTGGGCAGGGGTTGATGCTACTCACGGCTTCGTCAACGAGCGCGACGAGCCGGCCACCTGGCTTGAGGCCCAGTCGCCAGTGCCACCCGATTCCGAGGCGTTCTTCTTCCCTGACGACTGGCGCGCTCTAGCACCGTGACCTGGGATCACTCGGGGTCACCTACCATATGCGTTCTCCTCGGCGGGTAGTGGTTTCCCGAGTCCGGCGTGACTAGGGATGGATCCCGAACGGGCCGAGGTGACCGTAGTCGATCCGCAGTGATTCAACGAGTTGGTAGGCGTTTGGCACGGTGTAGACGTCGGCCCCGCCGAGCCGGTCGATCCAGCGGGGGACCACCGCGTTGGCGGCCTGGGTGGCGACTCCGTCCAGGTAGCCACGGAAGATGGCCCACGGGTTTGTCGGGTCGACGGACTTGAAGACATCGGCGACGTTGAAGGTATCGATCGCGCGGGCGGCCTGCTCCTTGAGATCGGCGACGTACTCTTGCTGAATGACCACGTCGTGGCGGGTGCCGAGCCGCGTGAGGTGGCCTCCGATGAATGTGTGGAACGGATAGCGGAGCGCCTGCGCCGGGGCTTCGAGCCATCCTGGAATGTTCTGCGACTCGGCGAGGTAGGCGAAGGGCACCCAGCCTGGGAAGACGACGTCGACGAGCATGAGGACCCGCTGTGCCGGCAGGTAGGTGAAGATGTTGCCGGGGGAGTGGTTGGGGCCGTGGTAGGCCAATTCGACGCGGTCCTCGCCGGCCTGGACGGTTAGCTGGTCGTCGAACGTGACATGCGGGAGTGGTCGGTTCGGGTCTCTCGTCTGCCTCAGCAGGCCGGCGACCTCACTCTGCGCGTAGAAGCGGGCTCCCTCGTAAAGGACCATCGCGCCGGTATGGTCGGCATGGTGATGGCTGTAGATGGCATGGGTCACGTGTGACTTGGTCACGGTTGCGATAGCCCGCAGGATGTTGTGCCCGATAGTGGGCGGGGCGTCGACAACGACGACTCCCGCTGCGGTTGTCATGAAGACCATCTGGTAAAGGCCGTCAGTCAGCCAGAAGACGCGGTCTGCGATCTCCTCGACCAGGTACCCGGACTTGGGGATGGCCGGGCCCCTGGCCGAAGGCGGGACCGGCGCGGTGGGTCCCGTCGGGCAGCTGGAAGCGACTGCGGCTTCGGCGCTGCCCGGTCCGAGCAGCGTCACAGCGGAAACGGCTGCCGCTGCCAGCCCCGTTGACGCGATCAGGTTCCGGCGTGTCAGGGGCTGGCGGCTGGCCGGGGTGCCTGGCTCGGACGCGGAGGTCATTCGTATCGCCTTTCTCGGTGATGACTGCTGCGCTACGGAGGGTGGCTAGGCTCTGGTGGCGTGTGCGGTGATCTGGACGGAAAGCCGGCGCGCTGCCATCCCGGGCATCATCGTGATGGCGTGCGCATAGCGGTCGACGGTGCAGTCGGCCCGGAAGACAATCGCCGCGCCCTCGGCAGAGACGCCGGTGACGGTCAGCTCAACGGGTGCCGTCCGTCCTTTTACCGTGAGGAGCCCGGCAACTGACCAGCCTCCCTGGCGCTGCCGGATGCTGTCGGAACTGAACGAGATTGCCGGATGGTGGCGGACGTCGAGGAACAGGCGGGAGCGCACCTGGGGATCGCGCATGAAGTTTCTGGTAGAGAAACTTGACGCGGAGACCTCGGCCTCTACCCGCGAGTCCTCCGGAGGATCGGCGATGGTGATCACCCCGCGGGTTACCTTGAGCCTGCCGCGGACCTTGCCGAGCCCGAACATGTGCCTGGTCACGAACGTGACTGATGACCCGGCGGGGTCGATGGCGTACCGGCCAGCTGGCGGGGCTTGCACTGCAGTGCTGGTAGTCGACATGACAGCGGTTCCTTTCATGTGGGATCAGGGCGCGAGAAGCCAAGAGCAGTGGCGCTGCCGGAGCCGCCTGGCGCTGAACATGTGGTGAGAAGCGGCAGGTCCCGACCCTCACCGTCCCGAGCTTGCACTCGTGCCCGAACGAGCCGGACGTCGCGAGCGTATCATGCTTACATGCGCAAGCAAGTAACCGTGGGTGAAACAGATTCCACGTGGCGTGTACCGGCGGGACGTCACCGTCGCAGTATCGTGAAGTCGGCGGGCCACAGCTTGCCCGCTCAAGTAATCCCTGCTTGATATGGCTAACTTCGCCGAGGTGAGTACACGTGGTGACGTCGAAGGGACGCAACGAACCGGTCCGGCAATCTCCTCGAGCCGACCACGCGCGCTCGGCGGAGGTGGCGGGCGAGCTTGAAAGGGCGCTTGCGCAGTTGAATCAGCAAACCTCCCTGTGGCAGTCCTTTCTCGCTGCGCACCGGCAGATCGTCGAGCAGCTTGCCGATGAGATGCTCCGCGAGCACCAGTTGCCGCTGGAGTGGTTCGACGTTCTGGTGCACTTGGCCGACCTGCCTGGCATGCGGGCGCGTCAGAAAGAGCTGCGGGATCGCATGCTGCTCAG
This sequence comes from Trebonia sp., assembly GCF_049794275.1. Lineage (NCBI taxonomy): Bacteria > Bacillati > Actinomycetota > Actinomycetes > Streptosporangiales > Treboniaceae > Trebonia > Trebonia sp. Next base: position 11,428 of record NZ_JBARCR010000215.1, on the reverse strand, counting down.
CGAAAGCGGTGTGAGCCGGCTGCTTGTCCGGATGGAGAAGGCGGGCGTGATCACGCGCAGCACGGCCGACGACGACCGGCGCGGTATAGAGATCGCGGTCACCGACGATGGGCGGGCCGCCCTGCTGGCTGCCATTGAATCGCACCTGCAGCTTGTAGCGTCGCTGTTCAGCGATCGCCTGACGGCGACCGACCGCGCCGCACTCAGCCGGGTACTGTCCAAGCTCCTCGCCAAGCCGCAGCCGGACTGTCACGCCTCCCAGCAGGAGTGAGTTGTGTTTCGCGCTGGGCGCTAAGCCAAGGAGCGGCACACTTGTCATGCTTGCGCTAGCAAGTAAAATGACGGGTAGTTCACGACCACGCACGAGAGGAACTGTGATGTCGGTACCACCTGTCGCGGCTCAAGGCGGGCAGCTTCCGCCCAAGGGCTACGTTGTGTTTGACCTAGATATTCACGACGCGGAGGGGTACGCCGCCTACCGCCTCGACGGCCAGGCGAGCATTCGCAGGTTCGGCGGGCGCGTGCTGTCCGGTGACCCGGCGCCCGAGGGGACCGTCGAATCGCTGGAAGGGGAGTGGCTCACTAAGCGCCTGGTGATCACGGAGTTCCCGACTGTCGACATCGCCCGCGCCTGGTACCACTCGGACCTGTATCAGGCTGCTGCACGCAAGCGCCAGGCGACGAGCACTGGCCGCGTCCTCCTCGTCGGCGGCTGGGACCGGCCATGGTGACCTCGTTCAGGCGCCGTCGACTGGCGGATCATGTCCGAGCGACCGCAACCCGTCTTCCGGGTCGCTGACACAGGCCGGGCAGCGGCGGTTGATTCCCGGCAGCTCGAATGCTTCATCGCCGTCGCCGAGGAACTCAACATCAACCGCGCGGCGGTCCGGCTGCATATGACGCAGCCACCGCTGACCAGGCGGATACAGAGGCTCGAACACGACGTGGGAGTCGAGCTTTTCCGGCGGACGCCAGCAGGGATGGAACTGGCCGAGGCCGGTCAGATCCTGCTGGAACGTGCCTACCGGATCGTCACCCTGTCGGCCCGCGCCGTCGAGCGCACCCGCCAGGCGAGCATCGGGGAAGTGGGCCACCTTAGCGTCGGCTACTACGACTCGGCCATTCTCGATGCGATCCCCGCCATCGTTTCAGAGTTCCGCCACCAGCATCCGGACATCAAGGTCAGTTTCGAGCTAGTCCCTAACCGCGCGCAGGTCGATTACCTGCGAGACAAGCTGCTGCACGTCGGGTTCGGACGTGACTACCCGCAGCAGCAGGGCGTAGTCTGCCGCACGGTAGCCGTCGAGAATCTCTATGTTGCCGTGGGCGAGCCGTCGGCGCTGGCTTCCGGCCGCCCCGTCACCGTCGCCGATCTTCGAGGTCGGCCCCTGGTCGTGTATCCCGCGTCCAGGCCGGGGTTTGCCGATGACGTTATCCGCATGTGCCGCAGTGCCGGATTCTCGCCGGTCATTGCCGTGGAGGCAGACGACGTCGTCGCATGCCTGGCCTACGTTGCGATTGGCGAGGCCATGGCCGTTGTCCCTTCGTCGGCTACCAGGACCCGGCCGCACGGGGTCACGTTCGTCCCCCTGGGCGGCGCGCCACCCGCAACGCTTGAATGCATATCGCTGGCAGCCAATGCGGCGCCCGCCCTCGCGCTATTTACCCGCTTTCTCGATCACCGGTGCGACGCTCTCAAAGCCGAGAAGGTATTACGTACCGTCAGAAACAGTATTGGACACCAGTAATCAGTCACCGCAGGATGATCTTACGGCGCACTGGCGTCGCTTTACCGCAATCCGCTCAGGAGGCGTTAAATGACAGCACAGCCGTCCGGAAATGCCGGCCCAGCGGTCGCGGCACTAATCCGCGCAGCGAATATTGAGCTGATCCCGCTGCGCGGGGCTCAGGAGAAGCTAAACGTCGTCCCGGCGGGCACGAAGATTACCATCACCTGTTCGCCGAAGTTCGGCCTGGGAAGAACGCTCGAATACGCCGAGCTCGCGGTCAAGGCAGGCTATGAAGTCGTCCCGCATCTCGCCGCCCGGCAGGTCGCGGACAAGGCGGAGCTGCGCGACGTCGTCCGCCGCATCGATGGCCTCGGAATCACTGATCTCCATGTGATCGGCGGTGATGCCGACGAGCCGGCCGGCGGCTACCGTGAGGCCGCCGAGATCCTGGAGGACCTAGCAGGCCTAGACCACGGCCTGGAGCGGATCGGTGTCGGCTGCTATCCCGAAGGACACCCGAAAATCTCCGATGGCGCCCTGCTCGATGCGCTACGGCGCAAGCAGGCTTATGCGACCTACATGGTCAGCCAGCTCTGCTTTGACGCCAAGGCCCTGATCAGGTGGCTGCGAGCCACCCGTGCCGCGGGTATCGGGTTGCCGCTCCGGGTCGGCCTCGCCGCGCCGCTGAAGACGACCCGGCTGATGGAACTGTCCCTCAAGATCGGCGTCGGCTCATCGATCCGGTATCTGACCAGGCAGCACGGCTTCGTCGGCAATCTCCTCGTCGGCGGCGCCTACCAGCCCGAGCAGCTGCTCTACGCGATCGGCGACGACCTGGCCGCGGACGACCTCAACATCGAGGGCCTGCATATGTTCTCCTTCAATCAGTTCGACGTCACCGCCGCATGGCAGCGGCGCTTCTCGGCCATGCCGACCGCCAGCGCGCTCCGAGATCAGGGCAACCCATCAGCATCCGCCCGCTTATCTAGCAGCCAGAAGGACCAAGCCAGTCCGAAAATAATCTTGCTTGCGCGCACAAGTAAATGTTAGGCTGACTGCCGCATGGATACCACCCAGGCGGGGACGGGCCTGAGCAGCCCGAGCCGTCCGCCGATTACTAAGAGGCAGGGACGATGCCCGGAAGCCTGGAAGACAAGATTCAGCGGTCGGGGAACGTGGCGGAGATGCTGCGGAACTCCCCGGCGGGTGCCTACACCTACCCGATGAAGCCCGAGTTCAGCAACTGGCGCGACGAGCAGCGAGCGTGGGCGACGACGGCGGTGCTTTTCGACCAGTCGTTCCACATGACCGACGTCTACTTCCGCGGCCCGGACGCGCTCCGGCTGCTGTCCGACCTCGGAGTCAACAGCTTCAAGACCTTCGGCAAGAACAAGGCCAAGCAGTTCGTGGCCTGCAACTACGACGGGTACGTCGTCGGTGACGCCATCCTGTTCGGGCTGGATAATGAGGAGTTCAGCCTTGTTGGCCGGCCCATCGCCCCGAACTGGGTCGCGTTCCACGCCGAGACCGGCGAGTACGACGTCAAGGTCATCCACGACGAGCGCAGCGTCGCCAACCAGGGGCGCCGGCTCACCTTCCGGTACCAGCTGCAGGGCCCCAACGCCCTCAAGATTGTCGAGAGAGCCGCTGGCAAGCCCATCGACCGGATCAAGTTCTTCAACATCGGAGAGTTCAGCATCGCGGGCTGCACGGTCAGGGCCCTCAACCACACCATGTCCGGCATCCCCGGCGAGGAGATGACCGGGCTGGAGATGATGGGCCTGTCGGAGCACGGGGCCGAGGTCCTGGCGGCGCTGTTGGCGGCGGGAAAGGAATTCGGCCTGCGCGAGGGCGGCAACCGCGCCTACCCGACGACGGCCATCGAGTCCGGGTGGATCCCCTCCCCGCTGCCGGCCATCTACACCGGCGAGCAGATGAAGCCGTTCCGGGAATGGCTGGGCGGGGACAGCTGGGAAGCCAACGCCTCCATCGGCGGCAGCTTCGTCTCCGGCAACATCGAGGACTACTACCTGACTCCGTGGGACCTCGGGTACGGCCACGTCGTCAAGTTCGACCACGACTTCATCGGCCGGGCTGCCCTGGAGCGGCTGGCCGGCCAGCCGCACAAGCGCAAGGTCTGGCTGCGCTGGAACGACGACGACGTGGCCCGCATCGTCGCCAGCAGCCTGTTCGGCGGCGAGCAGCGCGCCAAGTACATGGACATGCCGTCGGCCAATTACGCCACCGGGCCCTACGACAAAGTGCTGATCGGCGACCGGCTCGTCGGCTTCTCCGCGAACGTCGGCTACACCGTCAACATCGGCGGCTGGGCCTCGCTGGCCATGGTCGATGAGGCCGACGCCGTCGACGGCACCGAGGTCACCCTCGTGTGGGGCGAAGAGAACGGCGGCTCGGCCAAGCCGAGCGTCGAGCGGCATGTCCAGACCACGCTGCGGGCCACGCTCAGTACCCGCCCCCTGGTGTGACGATGACCGCGGAAGTCATCGACGGCCGCAAGATCGCGACGGCACTCAAAGCCGATGTGGCGCTGGAAGTCGATCAGCTGAACACGGAAGGCATCGCATGCGGCCTTGCCACGGTCGCGGCCGGCGACGACTTCTCCGCGGCAGCCTACCGGCGCCGCCTCGAGCGGATAGCGAATGAGCTCGGCGTGCCCTACCGGCATGTCTCCCTCGCAGCCACGAGCCAGCTAGACGAGGTGCTATCCGCCATCCGCTACCTCAACGCGGACCCAGCCGTCAGCGGCATCGTGGTGCTGCGGCCACTGCCAGAGCAGGTGTCCGAAGCCGGCGTGTTCTGTGCTCTGGCGCCGGTCAAGGACATCGAAGCGGTGCACCCGGAGAACGCCGGGCTGGTGGCCCTCGGCACGCCACGGTACGTGCCCTCGACTGCCGCGGCCGCCTTCCACGTACTCGATACCTGGCTCGACAACACGGGGGAGGACCGCACCGAGTTCTATCATCGATCGCTCATCACCGTGGTGGGCCGATCGAACAACGTCGGAAAGCCAGCGATATCCCTGGCCTACGACCGGGAGGCATCCGTCGAGTCAGTCGACGTGTGGGCCAGCCGGACCGGCCGGCTCGGCTGGCACACGCGCCGGGCCGATGTGCTTATCGTCGCCGCCGGCGCGGCAGGGCTGATCCGGTCCGAGCACATCCGCGCGGGTGCCGTGGTCCTTGACGTCGGCATCAACCGTGCGGTGGATCCGGCCACCGGCGCCACCAGGATGGTAGGTGACGTCAGCTTCAGCGATGTGGCGTCCCGGGCACGCGCCATCACGCCCGTGCCCGGCGGAATTGGCCCGGTGACCGACGTCTGGCTCATCCGCAACGCTGTGACCGCCGCCCGCAACCTCGCCCTCATGCCAGGACACCCCGCGAGTCAGCACAACCCCGGCCAGCAATTCCGATGACCGTGACACCGGCCACCAGCTCGCCGCGGATACCCGTCTCCGACTACGTCCTGACGCTGTCCTGTCCCGACCGGCCCGGCATAGTGCGTGCCGTCGCATCCTTTATCGCCGAGCATGACTGCAATATCGTCGAGAGCCAGCAATTCGGCGACCGCGCAGGCGGCATATTCTTCATGCGGGTCCAATTCGAGCCGGTCCACGGCACTGCGCTCGACGTGGATCGCCTGTGCGGTGACTTTGCCGGTACAGCAGGCCAGTTGGGCATGGCGTGGCGGCTGCTCGCCGCGGCAGGAAAGCAGCGGGTCCTCATCCTCGTCAGCAAGTACGGACATTGCCTAAACGATCTGCTCTACCGCGCCAACAGCGGGGCACTGAACATCGACGTGGCCGCGGTCATCTCTAACCACCCTGATCTGGGCATGCTCGCCGACACCTACAGCGTGCCCTTCCGGCACATCCCGGTGACACCGGAGACCAAGCCCGATGCCGAAAAACAATTGCTGAGCGCGATCGACGAGCTGAATATCGACCTCGTGGTCCTCGCCCGCTACATGCAGATCCTGTCTAGCGACCTGTGCAAGCAGCTCGAGGGCCGCGCCATCAACATCCACCACTCCATGCTGCCCAGCTTCAAGGGCGCACGGCCCTATCAGCAGGCGTACGAGCGCGGCGTCAAGGTGATAGGAGCCACCGCACACTACGTCACACCCGATCTCGACGAGGGTCCGATCATCGAGCAAGCAGTCACCCGTATCAACCACACCATGACCGCGGCTCAGGTGACTCAGTTCGGCCGGGACAACGAATGCCTGGCACTCGCGCGCGCCGTCCAGTGGCACACCGAGAACAGGGTGCTACTCGACGGCAGGCGAACAGTCGTATTCCAGTGACGGGCAGACGGCAGCGCCATCATCCAGTACGCGCATCCCCGCAGAGACTTTCTGAGAACTATTGCTTGCGCGAGCAAGTTAAGTTACGATTGCTTCACGCTGTCGAAAGACGCGCGGCATGTCCCTGACATGCAGTTTCTCCGCTTCCAGCGACGGGAGAGATCGCGATATGACGTCCACCACACAGACTCCTGCCATGTCCCCTCAAGGGACAGGCAGCACGGCCGGGCAGCAGGGGGCGGGCTGGCTTCCGGTGCCCGATTCCTCGCTCGGGCCGGTGATCCCCGAGCGTGGGTATCTCGTGGAAGAGATCCGCGACGGGCTTTACTGGGTCACCGAGGGCATGTATCAGTGTGCTTTCATGGTCACCGGGCACGGCGTCATCGCCATCGACGCGCCACCGTCGATCGGCGACCGCGTGACGAAGGCGATCCGGTCGGTGACCGACGAGCCAGTCACCCACGTGGTGTACAGCCATTCGCACGGCGACCACATCGGCACTACCGACCAGTTCTCCGACGACGCCCTCCGGATCGGGCACGCGGACACCAAGAAGTGGCTCGACCGGCTACGCGACCCGCGGCGGAAGCCGCCGGACATTGTGTTCGACGACTCATACACCCTCGAGGTCGGCTCGCAGACCCTGCGACTGGACTACCGGGGCGGCAACCACGCGCTCGGCAACATCTTCATCCACGCCCCGCGGCAGCGCGCCCTCATGATCGTCGACGTGTTCTACCCCGGCTGGGTGCCGTTCGCCGGGCTCGGCCTGTGCCGTGACATCCCCGGCTTCGTCGACCACCACGACTATGCCCTGGAGTACGACTTCGACACGCTCATCAGCGGGCACCTGACCCGGCTCGGCCGTCGCGAGGACGTCGAGACCCAGCGGGAGTACGTCACCGACCTGCGCCGGGAGGCGCTGCGGGCACTCGCAGATGTCGACCAGGTTCCGTCCTGGCAGTACGTCCATAACGTGTACGGCATGTTTACCAACCACTTCAACCGGATCGCGTCCCAGGTAGCCGAGGAACTGCTCCCGAAGTGGAAGGGACGGCTGGCCGGCGTGGACTTCTTCATCCACAACCACTCCTTCATCATGCTCGAGGCGCTGCGCGTGGACTGGAACGCCGAGCCGTTCGTCGTGCTCCCGCCCCCCTCGCTCATCGTCGAAGAGGACTGATCCTGGCCGCAAAGGCCGCCGCGCCGCGGCTCACATGGTCGCACCTGCATACGAGACAGAAAGTGACGTGAAGTTTCCGTGACAGTGGAACTGAAGGGACGAGTGGCCCTGGTGACCGGCGCCAGCCGGGGCATCGGATACGCGATCGCGCAGGCGCTGCAGGAGCATGGCGCGCGGATCGGCGTGCTCGCCAGGGACAAGGATGCCCTGAACGCGGCAGCGGTCACGCTGGCTGGCACGGACGGCGAGTCCGTGCTGGCCGTTCCTGCCGACGTCACGAGCGCCGGATCGGTCCACGCAGCAGTCCAGCGGGTACACGAGTGGGGCGGGCGTCTGGACATCGTAGTGAACTGCGCCGGCCCCCAGCTGACCCCCTCGCCCCTGGCGCAGACTCCGGACACGGTGCTCACCAGCTACCTGGACGTCAAGCTGACCGGCTTCCACCGCGTCGCCTCCGCCGCGCTCCCTCTCCTCAGTGACACCGGCACTGGGCGAATCATCAACATCGCCGGGCAGACAGCGCGAACCCTGGTGCCCAACGCCGGGGTCACCGGCATCACCAACGCTGCCGTCATCGCGCTGACCAGTTACCTGGCAAGTGAGGGCGCACTCCGGCACATACTCGTCAACGCGATTTCCCCGGGCATGACCCTCACCGAAGGCTGGATCGGCCGGCACGACGCCATGGCGGCACAGCAGGGCACCACGCCAGAGGCCGTGCGTGACGGCATGACCAAGGGCGTCGGCATCCGGCTCGGGCGCTGGGCGGAAACCCGTGAGATCGCGCAGGCAGCCGTCTTCCTGGCGTCCGATCTTTCGTCCTATATCACCGGGCAGGTCATCGAGGTCGACGGCGGGCTGACCAAGTCCGTCACCTGACCTCAATCGCGGAAAGGCACAGCTGCCATGCCATTCATACAGATCACCATCGCCGAAGGGCACGACGCCACCACTAAGCGGGCGCTGGTGACCCAGGTCTCGGCCGCGGCGGCGGCGGCTACCGGCACACCGGAAGCTGCATTCAGGGTGTGGATCGTGGAGGTCGACCCGAGCGAGGTCAGCGTGGGCGGCACCGTGCTAGCCGATATGCGCCGCCCGGGCTAGCGCATCGCGACAGGAGAAGGTGACAAGACAGATGAGCCTGGAAGGCGAACTTGAGGCACAACGGCAGCGGGCGTACGCCCAGCGCAGCCCGGCGGAGCGGAAGGTGCGAGCTGCGGCGGTCACGGCCGTCGCGAACGCGCGGACCGCTGAGCGAGCGCTGCGCGAAGGCGAGCCGGTACCGAGATTCCAGCTGCCGTCGATCGACGGCAGGCTGACGGACGTCGGCCTGCTGCTCGAACGAGGGCCGCTGGTCATCTCCTTCTACCGCGGTGGATGGTGCCCCTACTGCAACATCGAACTGCGTTCCCTGCAGCGCCGGCTGCCCGATATCGAGGCACTGGGGGCCAGCCTGGTCGCGATCAGCCCGGAAATGCCGGATCGCACGCTGATGACCGTGGAGAGCGACGCCCTGACGTTCCTGGTGCTGTTCGATAAGGGAAACGAGGTCGCGCGCCAATTCCGCCTGACGCATCAGATTGACCCGCAAGTCGTCCGCTACCAGCTTGGCAACGGCAACGATGTCGCCGCCTACAACGGTATGGACACCGCGGAGGTACCGTTGCCGGCGACATACGTAGTCGGTACGGACGGCGTCGTCCGCTACGCCTTCGTGGACGCCGACTACACGCGGCGAGCCGATCCAGAGGTCCTCATCGGCGTGCTCCGCGACCTCGCAACCGAGCGCGACGCGACGTCCGGCACCGCGTCCGTACCGGTCAGCGTGACCGGGGCGGGAACGGTTGCCATGTCGAGCGAGCAGATCACGGCAGAGGTGCTCGCGGCCGTCAGCCGTGCCAGCGGCACCCGGGCCGGGGAGATCCTGTCCGCCGTGATCCGGCACGCGCACGACCTCGCCCGGGAAGTCCGGCTTCAGCCGAGGGAGCTGCTGGCCGCCGCCGACTTCCTGCGCAGGTGCGGCGACATCAGCGACGAGGCGCGGCACGAGTACATTCTGCTGTCGGATGTCCTCGGCCTGACCATGGTGGTGGACACGGAAGCTGCCGACGTCGCCGACGGGGCGCTGGAGACCAGTGTCCTCGGGCCGTTCTACCGGGCGGGCGCGCCCTGGGAGCCGAACGGGGCGAACATATCGCGCGGCACCGGTGACGGAGAGCCTGCCCGCATCCACGGCCGTGTCCTCGACACCAGCGGCACGCCGGTCAGCGGCGCGGTGCTGGATGTATGGGGCACTAACGGCCACGGCGTGTACGAGAACATTGACCCGTCGCAGCCGGATTACAACCTTCGCGGCAGGTTCCGGTCCGCTGCCGACGGCAGCTACGACCTGTGGACCGTCAAGCCGGTCAGCTACCCGATCCCGGACGACGGACCGGTCGGGGAATTGCTCGCCGTCACCGGCCGCCACAACATGCGACCCGCGCACTTCCACGTGATCGCCTCCGCGGACGGCTACCAAAGCGTCGTCACCGAGCTGTACACGGACGACGACCCCTACCTCGGCAGTGACGCGGTCTTCGGCGTCAAGCCGTCCCTGGTCGTCCACTACAACCACATCGACGACAGCGAAGCCCTCGCAGCTGTTGGCCGCAGCGAACCTTACTGGGACCTGGACTACGACTTCGTCTTCACACCCGGGCAAGCATCATCCGCCGGATTCAGCACGGGGCGCCGGCGAGCCGTCTGACAAGCGGAGCGCGGCAACCGGACAAGGAAGGACTCATGGCAAGCGATATCGCCGACTCCGGCACGGTGCAGATGCCGGCTGCGTTCGCGCGAACCAGCCTGCCCGGCCGGATCATATTCAGTGACGGCGCGGTAGGGCTTCTCGCTGGCGAGCTCGACCAGCGCGAGCTGCGGCGAGTGATGCTCATCGTCGCCAGTCACGACGCGCGGTTGGCAGAGCGCGGCAGCGACGTCCTGGGTGAGCGCGTCCAATTGCGCTGGGACGAAGTCAGGCAGCACGTTCCGCTTGAGCTGGCGCAACGGGCCACTGATGCGGCCACGGCGGCGGGCATAGATGTACTTGTCGCCATCGGCGGCGGCTCTACGACGGGGCTCGGCAAAGCCATCTCGGTCGCTACCGGCCTCCCGCTGGCTGTCGTGCCCACCACATACGCCGGCAGTGAGATGACCCCGATCTACGGTCTTACCAGCGACAACGACAAGAAGACGGCACGCGACATGAGGGCCTTGCCGAGCATCGTGGTTTACGACCCCCAGTTGCTGATCACACTTCCGGCGGCCGTCATCGGCCCGAGCGGGCTGAACGCGCTTGCGCACTGCGCCGAGGCACTGTGGGCTGCCAACGCCGACCCCATCACCGACGCGCTCGCGCTCGATGGCGCTGGCCGCATTCACCAGCACCTGGTGACGGCGTACTCGACCGAAGATCCGGCGGCCCGCGGTCACGTCCTGATCGCGGCCTGCCTGGCCGGTATCGCCCTTGGCACCGTCGGAACCAGCCTGCACCACGCCCTCTGCCATTTGCTCGGAGGCATGTTCGACACCCCCCATGCCGAAACCCACGCGATCATGCTGCCCTACGCGGTCAGCTATCTGCAGCCTGCCGTCCCCGCCGCGGCCCGGCGCCTGGCGCAGGCCATGGACGCAGATGAGCGCGCCTTGCCAGGGAGCATCTGGTCGCTGGGACAGTCAGTCGGAACCCCAGCCGGGCTGCGGTCCATCGGCATCCTCGAGGACCAGATCCCGGCGATCACGCAGGCTGCCCTGACCCGGAAACTACCGAGCCCGCGCCCGCTTGAGTACGCCGCGTTGCATGACGCGCTTCGCGCGGCGTGGGCAGGACAGCCTCCCGGCTGACCGGCCTGGAAGGGTGCCTGGGACGGCGACTGTGATGCCGTCGGTATGGCACCTGATGACACCATTGTTCCTAGAGGCGAGCAGGCTAGGCATATTCGCCGTCAGCGGCGCGCCTACCCCGAGGGCGCGACTTCACCATCCGCAAGGGGCGGCGGCGCGTTATTGTGCGCCGAGGTGCGCGGCTGAGAAGCCCGCTACGTCGCGGTAGGCGGACATAATGGCGGCGATCTCGGCGTCGCTAATGACGTCGGAGAGCCGGTCGAATGGCTGGTCACCAGTGCGCTCATAGACCTCGCGCAAGATG
>NZ_JBARCR010000214.1:0-2253 GCF_049794275.1 Trebonia sp. | reverse complement strand
GCCGCGACATCGACGCCGCGCGTGGGCTCGTCGAGGATCAGCACCCGCGGGCCGCGGAGCATCCAGCGGGCGAACAGGAGCTTCTGCTGGTTGCCGCCGGAGAGGTTCGCCGTCTTCATCGACGGGAGCGGCGGCTCGACAGACAGCAGTTTCAGCAGCGAGCTCGTCTTCGCCCGCTCGAGGGCGAGGCGCAGTATCCCCAAGCGCGAGGCGACCGAGCGGAGGTCCGCGAATGTCGTATTCGCCGCCACGGAGAGCTCAAGGAACAACCCGTCGTCCTTGCGGCTCTCGGGCACGAAAGCCATCCCGGCCGCCATCGCGTCCGCGGGCGAGCGGATGGCGCGCGCGGTGCCGTCGACGGCGATCGTCCCGCCATCGATCGGATCGGCGCCCGAGATCGCGCGGGCGAGTTCGCTGCGGCCGCTGCCCACGAGGCCGGCGAGGCCGACTATCTCGCCTGACCGGATCTGCAGCGAGATGTCTCTGAGCACGCCCTTGCGGTGCAGGCCGGACACGTCAAGGACCACCGGCGTCGTCAAGTTCCGCGGCTTCTCGAAGTGCTCCGCCGCCGCCGCCGCGCCGAACATCCCGGCGACAAGGCTCTCCTCGGTTTCTTCCGCCACCGGCGCCGTCCGCACGAGGTGCCCGCTGCGCAGCACCGTCACCGTGTCGGCGAGCTCGAGCACTTCATCGAGGAAGTGGCTTACGTAGACGATCGTCCTGCCGCCCTCGCGCAGGGTGCGGATCATCCGGTGCAGCGTCTTGGTCTCGACGCTGGTCAGCGACGAGGTTGGCTCGTCCATTACGATCACCCGCGCGTCGGCCGCGACGGCGCGCAAGATCTCGGTCTTCTGCTTGTCGGCGGTGCGCAGCATGCCGACCTTGGCGTTTCCGTCGAGCTCGAAACCCCACAGGGAAATGAGTTTCTCGTATTGCCTGCGCATCTGGCGCCACTGGACGAGCCCGAAGCGGCGCGGCTCGATGCCGAAGTAGACGCTCTCGATCACGCTCATGTGCGGCATCGGCGAGAGTTCCTGCGAGATCGTCGCGATCCCGTCGATGCGCGCCTCGCGCGGGCTCGTGTAGCGGACCTGCCGGTCGTCGACGAACAGCTGTCCGTCGTCGGGGCGGATCACGCCTCCGATGATCTTCCCGAGCGTTGACTTCCCGGCGCCGTTCGCCCCGACGAGTCCGTGCACGGTACCTCCGGCAACCACGACGCTGACGTTGTCAAGCGCCGTGGTGCCGGAGTACCGCTTGCCGATTTCGACGAGCCGAACGCGCGCGGCCGCCGCTGAACTCACCCTGGGTTGCCCTCCAGCGTCCAGTCCGGCACGAAGTTCGGGTGCTGGGTCAGGAACGTCTGGTCGATGATCGCCGGACGGGTGTCCGCGTTGATGATGTTGACCAGGTTCGGCACCGACTTCCCGTTCACCGCGTCGTTCAGGTACTGGATGCCGAGCACCGACTCAGAGACCGGGTACAGGCCGAGGGTGGCGTAGACCGTCCCGGTCTTGACCTCGTTGACGATCTCCGTCGCGCCACCGTACCCGATGATCGCGATGTTCTTGCCGGGTGTGTAGCCGCCGACCAGCTTCATCGCGGTCATCGCCCCGGCCGCCATCTGGTCGCCGAACGTCGCGAACACGTTGACGTTCTTGTTCGCGTTGAAGTACGTCTGGGCGACCTTCTGCGAGGCCGCCTGGTCGTACATCCCGGGCGGCATGATCGTGAACGTGTAGTTCGGCTTGTCCTTGTAGTACGCGGTCATCGCGTTCTCACGGACGGTATCGGTCGGGTAGTTGGCGAGGCCCGGCAGGAAGGCGATGTTGCAGTGGCCGCTTCCCACCTGCTTCTTGCAGGCCGCGTTCATCGCGACGATCAGGTTCGACGACTCCGCGCCGAGCGCCTGGCCGACGGTAGTGACGAGTTGCGGGTCGGCGGTCAGCTTCTCCTGGGCTGACAATGGGCCCCAGGTGTAGTCCGCAGACGCGACCTTGATGCCGGCCGCGCGCGCCTTGTTGATGATCGGGGTAAGCGCCACGTCATTCAGACCCCACACCCAGAACGCCTTGTACTTGCCGGTGGTGATCGCGTCCTGGATCTGCGTGGACTGCGTCTGCGGATCGTTGTTGGCGTCGAAGGCGTCGAGCTTGATGCCCAGCTTCGCGGCCTCCGCCTGAGCGCCCTTCAGCGACGCGATCCCATAGGGGCTCGGGTTGTAATAGAAGATCGCCATCCGGTTCCCCGACC
>NZ_JBARCR010000213.1:0-4363 GCF_049794275.1 Trebonia sp. | reverse complement strand
ACAGTCAGCTGATCCTCTGCCATCTCCTGACGCGGGAACATGACACCAGCTCAGAGGTTGCCACCGGGCTGGGTGGCGAGCTGCGGGAAACGACCAGGACCACGGGAAACCTTCAGGCGCTGGCCGACCGGGCGTCGGCTCGCGGGGTGTCAGTGGTCGTGCGGTCCCGGTTCAGCCAGGACATCGCCGCCGAACTGCCCGGTTATGTGGCGGCTGCCGAGCCTGACACCATCGTGCTGGGCCCGGGCAGAACCTTCCGCGAGACGCTTGCAGCCGACGGGGCAGTCCAGCTCGTCACGGTCGTGCGCAGCCTGCCGGAAGCGCCCAGCGCGGTCGCGGCCCGGTGGACGCGAGGGGAGGGAGGGGCAGCCGTCGTCCTGGTCGCCGCGCAACTGGCGGTCGCGGACCGGCTGAAGCTGGTGATCAGACCGGCCGGAGGCCGGCGCGCGAGCCTAGCCGCCGGGCTCACCAGGGATGGCATCGCCGCCAGCGACGGCCCGCCGCCTTCTGGGGCACTTGTCGTCGCCGCCGCCGCCGATAGCCGCGGCGACGCTCACCTGACGGTCCGGGCGGGCTGCCGGGATGTCGGTGACGACTTGGACCAGTGGGCCCAGGATCTGGGCCGGAGCAGGCTCATCGGGCAGCGTTGACGGACGAGGCGAGACACGCTTGCCGTCCCCCGTGACCTGCAGCGCTCGCCTGTTGTATGCCGGTTGCCATGAGAGGACACTGGTACGAAGGTGATGCTCTCGGGTACACCGCGTAGGGGGGCCGAATGGTCGAGCGGGATAAGCGAAAGTCGGCCGATCAGGACCCGGCTATTAATGCGGAGGTGCCAGCCGAGGTCGAGCGGCTGGCTGAGGTGCGCGAGCAGCTCGCTGCCACGAGCGAGGTTCTTGCCGCCATCGGACGATCCGCATCTGATCTTGAGGGAGTGCTTGAAACGGTCATCGAATCCGCGCGGAAGCTCTGCGGTGCCGATGCCGGACAGGTATTCCTAGTGGATCGAGACAGGTACCGCTTCACACACGGCTCAGGGATGAGAGCGGAGTACCGGGAATTCGCCGCCAATACTCCCGTGCTTCTGGATCGGGGAACGCTCGTCGGCCGGGTCGCGCTTGACCGGCAGGCGACGCAGATCACTGACGTGCTCGCAGACCCTGACTACCTCTGGACGGATGCGCAGCGGATGGCCGGCTACCGGACCATCATGGGTGTCCCTATGCTGATGGGCGGCGAAGCTGTCGGGGTGCTCTCGGTGTCGCGAACCCAGGTTCACCCGTTCAGCGATCGCGCGGTGGAGGTCCTCACGGCCTTCGCGGCGCAGGCGGCTCTCGCCGTTCGTACCGTTGATCTCGTCAGGACGCTGGAGAGACGCACCGACGAACTCGATCGCAAGGTGAATCAGCTCGAGGCGCTCGGCGCAGTGGGTCACGCGGAGAGCTTCAGCCTGAACCTCACTGAGGTGCTCAATACGATCATCACGCAAGCGGTACAACTGTCCGGCACAGACGGCGGCTCCATCTACGAGTTCGACGAGGACGCCAGGGAGTTCCGCATCTCTACCGTCTTCGGTACCAGCCCGGAGACATTCGACGCTCTCCGACGCACCCGGATAGGACTCGATGACACCTTCCTCGGCAAAGCAGCGACGCTAGGTCGACCCGTGGAGATCCCGGACGTTCGCGACGCGCCGCTCGATCCCTACCTGAGGGTCCTGGCCGAGGGCGGCTGGCGTTCCCTGGTTGCGGTCCCCATGCTTCGCGAGGGTCGCATCGTCGGTGCCATGGTTGTCCGCCGCCATGCACCCGGGCACATCCCGCAAGAGATCTGCGACCTGCTGGGGACGTTCGCCAGCCAGTCCGCGCTGGCCATGATCAACGCGCAGCTGTACCGGCAGCTGGAGCGGCAGAGCGCCGCACTCGAGGTCGAGAGCCAGCACAAGTCGGAATTCCTGGCCAGTATGTCCCACGAGCTGCGTACCCCGCTGAACGCCATCATCGGCTTTTCTGAAGTACTCCTGGAGCGCATGTTCGGCGAGCTCAACGAGCGTCAGGACGACTACTTGCGCGACATCTGGAGCTCTGGCAAACATTTGCTCGAATTGCTGAACGACATTCTCGACCTGTCGAAGATCGAGGCCGGCCAGATGGTCCTGAACCGCTCGGAATTCGCCGTCCGCGAATCCCTGGAGTATTGCCTCTCGATGGTGCGTGAGCGAGCGCTGAAGCAAAGAATTCTCCTGAGCCTTGACGTCGATCCCGAGGTCGGCCTGCTTGACGCCGACCGCCTCCGCTTCAGGCAAGTCCTGCTGAATCTGCTGTCCAACGCGGTGAAGTTCACCCCCGAAGGCGGGCGCGTGGATGTCCGCGCCTCCATCCGTGATCAGGACCTCGCCGTGGAGGTGGCCGACACGGGACCGGGCGTGGCGGCTGAGGACCGTCAGCGCATCTTCGACGCCTTTCAGCAAGGCGCCCGGCATCCCGAGCAGACCGAGGGCACGGGGCTCGGGCTCACCTTGTCCAAGCGAATCCTTGAGCTGCACGGGGGCAGGATCTGGGTCGAAAGTGAAGCTGGGAAGGGCAGCACATTCGGTTTCGCGCTGCCGGCCGTATCCGGGGAAGCGGCGTTGACGTCAGCCACGCAGGCCGGCCTGGACTCAGGCCTCCCCACGGAGGCCCCGGGCCTAGGGCCCACCGTCGTTGTCGTGGAAGACGACCGGCGGTCCTTCGATCTGCTGCGGGTCTATCTGGAGGGGGTGGGCGCCCGCGTGGTCAGCGCTCGAGATGGCGAAGAAGGCCTGGATACGGTGCGCCGGCTGAGTCCCGCAGGCGTGGTCCTCGACATCCTTCTGCCGGGAATTGACGGCTGGGAGGTTCTCGCCCGGCTCAAGGCAGATTCGGCGACGGCACCGATCCCGGTGGTCGTGGTGTCGATGCTTGATGAGCGTGGCCGCGGTTTCGCGCTGGGCGCCAACGAATACCTCGTCAAGCCGGTGAGCAAGGATCAGCTGCTGGCCGCCCTCTACCGCGCGGCGGCAATTCCTGAGCGGAAGCACACGGTGGTGGCCATTGACGACGATCCCCTTGCCATAGAGCTGGTCCGGGCGAGTCTGGAGCCTGAGGGATGGACGGTGCTGGGTGCAGCCACGGGCCAGGAGGGGCTGGCCCTGATCCGGGAACGGCAACCCTCCGCCGTTCTGCTGGATCTTCTCATGCCCGGTATGGATGGCTTCGAAGTCGTCGAGGCTCTGCGAGCAGACCCTGACACGAAATCCGTCCCCGTGGTCATCCTGACGTCTAAGTCAATGACCCAGCAGGACAAGGAGCGGCTGCAGGGGCGGATCACATACGTGGCGCGCAAGACGGAGTTCGACCTGTCGGGCCTGGCGGGACTGCTCCGCTGGGCCAGCACGAGCCGCCAGTCCCCGGCTTCGGAGTCGGGATGACCTACGTGATCCTGGTCGTGGAGGACAACGAGCGAAATCTCAAGCTGCTGCGGGACGTGCTTGAGTACGCCGGCTACGACGTGCGGGTGGCTCGGACGGCCGAGGACGGCATCACCTCAGCTGTCAGTGAGCCTCCCGATCTCGTTCTCATGGATCTCCAGCTGCCCGGTATCGATGGCATGGAGGCTCTTCGCCGGCTGCGCGAAAGCCCGCGGACAGCGAACATACCCGTGGTGGCGGTGACGGCCCAGGCGATGAAGCACGATCGGGAACGGGTCTTGGATGCCGGCTTCGACGGGTACATAGAGAAGCCGATCAGTGTCCGTGCCTTTCCCGATCAGGTTCGCGGCTTCCTCTCAGATCGGCAGGTGGGGACCGAGTGACATCGGATCCGCTGATACTCGTCGTGGATGATCTGGCGCCGAACGTCCGCCTGCTTGAGGCGGTGCTGTCGCCAAGGGGATTCCGGGTGGCCACGGCGTCCTCCGGAGAGGAAGCCCTGGACGTGCTGAGCAAGGAGTACCCAGATGTCGTTCTGCTGGACATCTTGATGCCCGGAATGGATGGGTATGAGGTCTGCCGCCGAATCCGCGAAGATCCAGGGACGGCTTTCCTGCCAGTGATCATGATCACTGCGAGTGGAGAACAGGAGAAGATCCGCGCCATCGAGTCCGGCGCCGACGACTTCGTCAACAAGCCTTTCGACCAGGCCGAGTTGCTGGCCCGGGTGCGCTCCCTGGTTCGAGTCAAGCGGTACCACGACACGATCCAACAGCAGGCCGGCGAGCTGGCGCGCTGGAACCGTGAGCTTGAGCAGCGCGTCCAAGACCAGATTGAGCAACTGGACCGCGTGAGCCGGCTGCGCCGTTTCCTTCCGGCCCAGCTGGCTGACCTCATCATCAGCTCGGGCGATGA
>NZ_JBARCR010000212.1:0-4309 GCF_049794275.1 Trebonia sp. | reverse complement strand
CCCGGGCCTCGAGCGACTTGGGCGACGGCAGTAGCAGGTCCGGCGCCGACAGCGCCGTACGCAGCGATTCGCGCGGCACGGCCTGCAGGACCTCCCGGAGATACTGCGGCACGCCGCCGGTGTGCTCAAGCAGCCGCCGCGCGGCGCGAGGCGGAACCGGCCCGGCGCCGACCCGTTCGGCCAGCGACCTGATCTCGGCCACCCCCAGCCCGGCGACTTCCAGCCTTGTCCCCCGGTCGCTGACGAGCCGCACCAGCCCCGGCGGCAGGCAGCCGAACTCGTCATCACGCACGGCCAGCAGGGTGAGCAGCGGAGTGTCCGGCAACCGCCGCAGCGCGTAGCTCAGCGCGCGCAGCGACAGCGGGTCTCCCCACTGCGCGTCATCGACGACAAGCACCGCGCCCGGCACCCCTGAGGTCTCTGAGGTCCCTGAGGCCCCTGGTGCCCCTGCCCACTGGCGCAGCTTCGCGAGCAGCGCCGAGCCTGCCCGCAGCGGATCGGCGCCGTAGCCCGCCGCCGCGACCCCGAACTGCTCGAGCAGCCCGCCCGGCAGCCCGGTCTCGTCCCGGTCCGCGCAGACCCAGCGGACCCGCGCCTCCCGGTCGTCGAGGAACTGCCGGATGAGCGCTGTCTTGCCGATCCAGCCAGGTCCGAGGATCACGGCGAGCTGACCGCGTCCCGCGGCCGCCCTTCGCAGCAAGCCGTCGAGCAGCGCGAGCTCGGCTGCGCGTCCGGCGAAGTACTCGTCCACCGCCCAGTTCCCCCTGCCGCCATCGGAAGTCGGAAATCCTCAGGAAACGGCGCCACCCGCAGTCAGCGTCACACGCCGCCGCAGGCGCCGACAGCCGGGACACCCCCCAACGTTTGGCGACTGCCACCACCCCGATAGGGCGCCCGCACCCTAGGAACGCGGACTAGGGGCCGTCCCTGGGGCGCGGCGGAGGCCGAAAGGGCGAGCGTGTACCTGAGCGGGCCATAGGTCCGCGGCGGGGGCCGGAACGCCACGGGCCGGTAGCGCACGGGCCGGGCACCAGTACGCCGGTGCCCGCATGGCCTCGCGCAGCGAAAGGGATCACCCACGTGTTCACCAGGTACAGAGCTCTTACCAGGCGGCGCTGGGTCGCCGTCGTGGCACCGGTCGCGGCAGCCGCGGCCTTGTCCGCCATACCGCTGGCGGCGTCTCAAGCCGCCACCCCCGCCATGGCCGCCAGCGCGGCCGCCCCGGCCTCCGGGTCGGGCGGGCTGCCCGTCATGACAGTCAGCATGAACGGCAAGGCCATCTCTGTCGGCGGGACCCTCAAGTCCGGCGCGGAACGCGTCGTCTTCAAGGTCACCGGCGAGCCGGCCGGCGGCCCTGGCTTCGCCAGGCTTGATCCCGGCGCCACGCTGTCGCAGCTGTTCGCCGCCCTGCCCGCCGCCGCGCAGGACCCGAACAACCTGTACGGGATCGCCCAGATCGTGATGAGTACCCAGGCCAACAAGGGAACCAGCTCGGTGTACCTCAACTTGGCACCGGGCACGTACGTGGCTCTCGACCTAGCGTCGACGGCCAAGACGCCGCCGCTCACGGTGTTCACGGTCTGGCCGTCGCACCACCCGGCGGCCATGCCCAAGGCCGGCGCGGCGATCTCCACCCGTGAGTTCGGCTTCACCGGCGCCACCAAGATCTACGACGGCCAGACCGTCCGGTGGGGGAACGCCGGCTTCCTCGTGCACATGATCCAGGGCATCGAGGCGCCGAACCTGGCCACCGCCAACAAGATCGCCGCCGACCTCAAGGCCGGTAACGACAACGCCGCGGGGGCCCTGGCCATCGGCGAGTACGGCTGGGTCGGCGCGCTCTCGCACGGCCAGTCGTTCGAGTCGGTCGTCGCCCAGAAGCCCGGATACTGGGTGATAGCGTGCTTCATGGACACTCAGGACGGCCGCGAGCACACCACCCTCGGCATGGAAAAGGTCATCCAGATCCTCAAGTAGACCCAAGCCTCCAGTGCGGCGGGCGCGCGGCGATCAGCCGCTGCGCCCGCCGCACCGCGTGTTCACGCCGCGGCTCGACGGGCAGTGTCGCCGAACCGAACGAGGGCCCCGCTACTACAGCACGTAGTAGCCCAGCGTAGGGTAGATCCCGATGGGCGTGAACCAGCACTACCTGTTCGAGGCGCGGCAGATGCAGGCGCTCTCGCTCGCCGTGCACATCCCGCTGGTGTGTTTCGGCATCGCGTTCCCCGTTCTCGTCCTCGTCGCCGAATACCGGTACCTGCGAACCGGCGACCAGCTCTACCGCACGCTCGCCAGGCGCTGGTCGCGGATCATGCTCGCGCTGTTCGCCGTGGGCGTCGTCACCGGCACGATCCTGTCTTTCGAACTCGGGCTGCTGTGGCCGGTGTGGATGCAGGACTTCGGGAACGTGTTCGGCCTCGGCTTCACGCTCGAGGGCTTCTCGTTCTTCCTCGAAGCCATCTTCATCGGCATCTACGCCTACGGCTGGGACAGGCTCACGCCGAGGGCGCACTTCCTGTCCGGCTTCCCGATCGCGGTCGCCGGCGTCGCCGGCTCCTTCTTCGTCATCTCCGTCAACGCCTGGATGAACCACCCATCCGGGTTCACCCTGGCCAACGGCCGGGCGACCGACGTCCACCCATGGCAGGCGCTGTTCGCCAACCCGATGTTCTACAGCGAGTACACGCACATGTACTTCGCCGCCTACATCGTGACCGGCTTCCTGCTCGCCGGCACCTACGCCTGGGCGTTCCTGCGAGGCCGCCGCGGCCGCTACGAGCGGACGGCGTTCGGCATCGCGATGACCGCCGCGAGCGTCGCCTCGCCGCTGCAGGTGATCGTCGGCGACTGGGCGGCCCGCGACGTCGCGACCTACCAGCCGGTCAAGCTCGCCTCGATGGAAGGCCTGGCACAGACCACCAGGGGCGCCGCCGAGCACCTGCTCGGCTGGTACAACGGGCACGCGGTCGTCTGGGGCATCGACATCCCCCGGCTGCTGTCGCTGCTCGCCTTCCATAACCCGAACGCCGTCGTCAAAGGCCTCAGTATCGTCCCGCTCGCCGACGATCCGCCGGTCAACGTGGTGCGGTTCTCCTTCCAGACGATGGTCGGGATCGGCACGCTGTTCGCGCTGCTCGGCCTCGTCTACCTCTACCTGCACTTCCGCCGTCGCGGACTGCCGCGCTGGCTGCTCGCCGCCGTCGTGGCCGCCGGGCCGCTGTCGGTGGTCGCGCTGATCGCCGGCTGGATCACCACCGAGGTCGGCCGCCAGCCGTGGATCGTCTACGACGTGATGCGGGTCGACCAGGCGGTCACCGGCGCCACCGACATCCCCGTTGGCTACGGTGTGCTCTCCGTCGCGTACCTCATCCTCGCCGCGATCGTCGTCGCGATCTTGCGCCGGCTCGCCCGGGTACCGCTCCCGCTGGACCTCACGGCGCCCGACACCGCCGGCTCCGCCGGGGAGGCCGCCGGTGGCTTACGTCCCCGTCGTGTTCATCCTCGCCGGGATGGCCGCCTACACGGTGCTGGCCGGCGCCGACTTCGGCGCCGGGCTGTGGACGCTGCTCGCCCCCGGGCCGCGCGGCGAGCCGATCCGCGACGAGGCCAGGCACGCGATGGGCCCGGTGTGGGAGGCCAACCACGTCTGGCTGATCTTCGTCCTGGTGGTGTGCTGGACGGCGTACCCTGTCGCGTTCGGCTCGATCGCCTCCACGCTGTCCGCGCCGCTGCTGATCGCCGCGATCGGGATCATCTTCCGCGGCGCCGCGTACGCGCTGCGCGGCCAGGGCGCCTCCCGCGCGGCGGAGTACCTGTTCGCGATTTCCTCGGTGCTCACCCCGTTCGCGCTCGGCACGGCGGTGGGCGCGATCGCGACCGGTCGCGTCCCGGTCGGCAACGCGGCGGGCAACCTGGTCACCTCGTGGCTGAACCCCGCGTCCGTGCTGACCGGCGCGCTCGCCGTAGTGTTCTGCGGATACCTGGCGGCTGTCTACCTGGCCGCTGATTCAATTCGTTTTTCCGAACGTGCGCTCGCGACTGCCTTCCGCCGCCGTGCTCTTGCCGCGGGGCTGGTGTCGGGCGCGCTGGCTCTGGCGGG
This sequence comes from Trebonia sp., assembly GCF_049794275.1. NCBI lineage: Bacteria > Bacillati > Actinomycetota > Actinomycetes > Streptosporangiales > Treboniaceae > Trebonia > Trebonia sp. Next base: position 210 of record NZ_JBARCR010000212.1, on the reverse strand, counting down.
CCTGTTCGTGATGCGCGATTCCGGCCTTGACCTGACCCGCGGCACCGCGCTGGTGATGGTCTGCGTCTCCGCCGTGGCCGGCCTGGCGACCCTGGTGCTGTGCTGGCGATGGCGGTTCGGCCTGGCCCGGCTGACGGCGGCCCTCGCGGTCGCCGCTGTCGTCGCCGGCTGGGCCGCCGCCCAGGCGCCCCGCTTCCTGCCCGGCCTGAC
>NZ_JBARCR010000211.1:0-6683 GCF_049794275.1 Trebonia sp. | reverse complement strand
CGCCGCTGGGCATGGTGATGGGCTCGTGCGTGTACCACATCGCGCACCAGCGGATGGGCGCCAAGATCGGCAACATCGGGCGCAACGTCGAGATCGAGCAGTTCACCCAGGCGCTGTACGACGCGCGTGAGCTGGCCATGTCCCGCATGCAGGCCGAAGCCGAGGCGCTGCACGCCGAGGGCATCGTCGGCGTCCAGCTGCGGCAGCACAGCCACACGTGGGGCTCGCACACAACAGAATTCTTCGCGATCGGCACGGCCGTCCGGCCGCTGCGCGACAACCACATCATCGAACGCCCGACGATGGTGCTCTCGCTCGACTCTTAACCTTCGTCGCCCCACTCCTCGCCTAGACGTTGGGGCCGCTCACCGTATCGAGTAGGCGGGCCAAGCGCTCGCGCAGGCTTTGCCTGCGCGTTGCGCCTGCCCCCGGGTCACGCTCTCCCGCGGCGGCAGAAACCAGGTGCTGCCCGGCATCGAACGACAACGACTCCGGAACCGCCAAGGCCTCGTGGGCCAGCGCGTCCAGCTCGGGGTCGCCTTCATCGAGCGCCAGAATGGTGGCGCCCACCCGCCTTGCGTCATTCACTCTCTCCAGCAGCGGCACCGGAGCGCTATCGTCCGCGACCACGAACAACGTCTCGCCGCGCTGCGCCGCCTCCAACCGGGCCAGCCCCACGGACAGGTGGGGCGGCGCCCCGGCGGGCGGCGCCCACCGCACCAGCGTAGGCGTCAACTCAGGGATCCCGGCCAGCCGCGCCTCATCGTCCAGATGCGCGGTGACATGCCACGGCTCATAGGTAGGCGTCCCCACCACGAGCAGCCCTCCCGCCGACCGAGGCGAGCGCCTAAGCGCCCGCCCGAACGCCCGCGCCTGCTCCAGCCACGGCGACTCGGCAAGCAACGCACGCAGCGTAGCCACCTGATCCGCATCCACGTACCAAGCATGCACGCCCGCGCCGTGATTCGCACGCCTCTGCCCTATGACTGGAGAAGCGGGGGGCGCTGGGGTGTAGCCGCGCGTGTTCGGCGCCCGCCCCGGGTGCCGACTCGCGCGCGGATACACCCCTCGACCCAGCGACCCCACGGAATGAGAGGATCGGAAACGACAGATCATCGAGGAGGCCGTACATGAAGTTCGCCTGGCTGTGCAGTCACGAGTCCTACCAGCCCGAAGACCTGGTGAAGCAGGCCGTGGCCGCCGAGCAGGCCGGCTTCGACGTGGTGCTGGGCAGCGACCACTTCCACCCCTGGGTGGACGACACGTCCGCGGCCGGGTTCGTCTGGTCCTGGCTCGGCGCGGTGGCGGCGCAGACGACGAACGTCCAGCTGGGCACCTCGGTTACCTGCCCGCTGTTCCACTACCATCCCGCGCTCGTCGCGCAGATGGCCGCGACGACCGACCGGCTGTCCGGCGGCCGGCTGCTGCTCGGCGTCGGCACCGGCGAGGCGCTGAACGAGCGGCCGCTGGGCTTCCCGTTCCCCGGGTACGCGGAGCGCCAGGCGCGCATGCAGGAAGCGCTGGAGATCATGCACCGGCTGCTCGCCGGCGAGAAGGTGACCTTCCACGGCGAGCACTACACGACCGAGACTGCGAAGCTCTACTCGCCGCCGGCCAGCGACGTCCCCATCCTGATGGCCGCGGGCGGCCCCAAGTCGGCGCAGTTCGCCGGCACCTACGCGGACGGCCTGATCACCAGCGTCAAGGACCCCGCGGACACGCTGGCCAAGGTCATCACGCCGTACCGGCGCGCCGCCAGCGAATCGGGCAGGCAGCACCAGGTGCTCGCCACCCACTGGACCGTCCTCGCGGACGGCCCGTCCGAGGCGTGGGAGGCGCTGTCGTCCATGCGCGGCCTGCGCGCCCCCGGCCGCCTCGAGGCGACCGACCCCGCCGAGCTGCGGATCAGGGCGGACGAGATGGACCCCGCCGAGGTGCTCGCCAGCTACGCCGTCGTCCCTGACGCGGCCGGTCTCATCGAGTCCTACCACCCCCTGGTCACGGAGGTCGGCGCGGACATCGTCTCCATCCAGGTGATGTCCCTCGACCCGATGGGCGCGATCGAGATGATCGGCAAGGAGGTCCTGCCGCAGCTGCGCGCGGCGGCGACTCGCTGACCGCCGGGGGCGCGCGCTAGCGGTAGGAGTACTCCTCCGTCGGGAAAGCGCCGGAGGCGACGTCGGCGGCGAACTCGCTCGCCGCGGTGCGCAGCACCGCGGCGATGTCCGCGTACCGCTTGGCGAACTTGGGGGAGCGCGGCGACAGCCCGGCCATGTCCTGCCAGACCAGGACCTGCGCGTCGCAGTCCGGGCCGGCGCCGATGCCGATCGTCGGGACGTGCAGCGCCTCGGTGATCCGCGCGCCGAGCGGTGACGGGATGCCCTCGAGCACCACGGCGAACGCGCCGGCCGCCTCCAGGGCCTTCGCGTCGTGCAGCAGCCGGTCGCCGGCCTCGCCGCGGCCCTGCACCCGGAACCCGCCGAACGCGTGCACGGACTGCGGGGTGAGCCCGAGGTGCCCCATCACAGGGATGCCGGCACCGACGAGCTCCTCCACGTGATGCGCGACCCGCATGCCGCCCTCCAGCTTCACGGCGTGCGCGCCCGCCTCCTTCATGAACCGGACGGAGGCCTGCAGCGCGGCGGCCGGTGACGCCTGGTAGGAGCCGAACGGCAGGTCCGCCACCACCATCGACCGCTTCGTCCCGCGCACCACGGCGGCGGTCAGCGGGATGAGATCGTCGATGGTGACCGGGATCGTTGTGTCGTAGCCGAACACCACGTTCCCGGCGGAATCCCCGACCAGGAGCACCGGGATTCCGGCCTCGTCGAAGATTCCCGCGGTCAGCGCGTCGTAGGCGGTGAGCATCGGCCATTTCTCGCCGCGCGTCTTGGCGGCGGCGATGTCCCTGACCGTGACCCGGCCCGGACGGCGGCCGCCGTACAGCGGCTCAGACTCTTGAGACGGCATGGTCGCATCCTCCACTGTCTCGAGTCGCCCCAGCGGCGTACCCGGACACGTCGATAATCGTACGTCAGAGGCGTGCGAGACTGAACGGGTGCGCAGTGACTTCGCCGCAGTCGATGCCATCGTCAGCCACTACTTTGACCGCGGCGCCCAGCCCGCGATCTCCTATGGCGTCGTCTCCGGCGGCGTCCTGGTGCACTCCGCCGGGTTCGGCGCGCGCGGCGACGGCAGGCCGGCGCCGGACGCGGACACGGTGTTCCGGATCGCGTCGATGTCGAAGAGCTTCACCGCGTCGGCCGTCCTGCTGCTGCGCGACGAGGGGCGGCTGGCGCTCGACGACCCGGCCGAGAAGTACGTGCCCGAGCTGGCCGGCTGGCCGTCGGTGACGCCGGACTCCGACCGGGTGACGATCAGGCACCTGCTGACGATGACCGCCGGGTTCCCGACCGACGACCCGTGGGGCGACCGGCAGCAGGGACTGCCGCTCGACGCGTTCGGCGCGCTGCTGGCCGGCGGGGTGCGGTTCAACTGGGCGCCCGGCACCCGGTTCGAGTACTCCAACCTGGGCTACGCGATCCTCGGCAGGATCGTCGCGGCGGCGGCGCAGGCGGAGTACGCCGGCTTCGTCGCGACCAGGCTGCTCGCGCCGCTCGGCATGGCCCGCACCGGATATGACGCGGCCGGCTTCGACCCCGGCGAGCTGGCGACCGGCTACCGGCGCGGCCCCGCGGGCTGGGCGGAGCTGCCGTTCGACCCGTACGGCGCGTTCGCGCCGATGGGCGGGGTGTTCTCCTCGGTCAGCGACCTGGCGCGGTGGGTGGCCGGCTTCGCGGCGGCGTTCCCGCCAGGCGGCGGCTCCGACGCCGACGGGACGCACCCGCTGCGCAGGGCGTCGCGGCGGGAGATGCAGCAGCCGCAGGCGGTAACCGGCTGGCGCTCGCCGGACCGGCTCCCTGGCGGACCGCCAGGGTCGCCGGCGTACTACGGGTTCGGGCTGTTCGTGGACGAGGATCCGGTGCTGGGCCGGGTGGTCAGCCACAGCGGCGGCTACCCGGGGTTCGGCAGCAACATGCGCTGGCATCCGGCCACCGGGCTCGGCGTGATCGCGCTGGGCAACGGCACGTACGCGCCGATGTCGGTGCTGGCCGGCCTGGTCCTCGAAGCCCTGCTGCCGCGGCCCGCCTCCTATCACGTGGCGCTGTCCCCCGCGGACCCCGACTCGCCGTCCGCGCCGTCCGCCACACCCGTGCCGCCGGCTGGGGCGCCCTGGCCGGAGACGCTGGCGGCCGCGAGCGAGGTCAGCCGGCTCCTGGCGAACTGGGACGACGCGGCCGCGGACGCGCTGTTCAGCGAGAACGTCGCGCTCGACGCCCCGTACCAGGAACGACGGCGCGCCCTTGAGCTGATCAGGCAGCGGATCGGTGACTTCCGCGCCGACGACACCAGGGCGCCGGAGTCGGACACCCCGGCGCACCGCCGGTGGTGGCTGACCGGGCCGCGGGGCACCGTGCAGGCGCAGATCCTGCTCAACCCGGAGCGGCCGCCGCGCGTCCAGTCGCTGGCCCTCGCCGTCCCGCCCGCCAGCGACTCGGTCCTCGCGACCGTCCTGACGGACGTCGTCACCTGGCTGAACACCGGCGCCGCGCAGTGGCCAGGCGGCATGAGGGTGGCGCCAGGCACGGATGAAGGGCTGCTGCGCCGCCGCCTGCTCATGGCCGCCGCCTGGGCGGGCACGTGCCGGACCGGCGCGTACCGGGCCGGTGACGGCGCCGCCTCGGTCAGTGTTGAGCTGGCCGGCGAGCACGCCACGGTCGTGCTGTCCCTGCTCGTCAACCCCGGCACCGGCGAAATTCGCCAGGCCGACGTGGCGTTGTAAAAGACCTGAAAGTCCCCCAAAGGATGTGGAATAGATTCCGATACGGACCTGTTCCGTATCGATAGCGCGGGCGCTCTGCCCGCCGCCAAGCTTTCCAATGTCCTTGAAGGGACCCATGGACGCATCGACGATTCAACGCAGGCGCTGGGTCATCCTCAGCGTGCTCGTGGTCGGACTGCTCGCGATCGTCATCGACAACACCGTGCTGAACGTGGCGCTGAAGACGATCGCGAACCCGGTCGGGGGCCTTGGCGCCAGCCAGAGCGAACTCGAATGGGCGATCAACTCCTACACCCTCGTGTTCGCCGGGCTGCTGTTCACGTTCGGCGTGCTCGGCGACCGGATCGGCCGTAAGCGCATGCTCATCGCGGGGCTCGTGCTGTTCGGCATCGGCTCGCTGCTCTCCGCCTACTCGCACTCACCAGATCAGCTCATCGCGGCCCGCGCGGCGATGGGTCTTGGCGGCGCCGCGGTCATGCCGCAGACCCTGTCCATCATCTCCAACGTCTTCGAGCCGCGGGAGCGGGCGCGTGCCATCGGCATCTGGGCCTCCGCGGTCGGCATCGGCGTGGCCATCGGCCCGGTGCTCGGCGGCCTGCTGCTCGCCCACTTCTGGTGGGGCTCGGTCTTCCTGATCAACGTCCCGGTGACCGTGCTCGGCGCGGCGGCCGTGTTCTTCCTCGTCCCCGAGTCGCGCAACCCCGCCCCCGGCAAGATCGACTTCGTCGGCGTGCTCGGCTCCATCGCGGGCCTGGTGCTGCTGGTGTACGGGATCGTGCAGGGCGGTGACGGCGCGTCCTGGACCAGCGCCGGCGTCCTCGGGCCGGCCCTCGGCGGCCTGCTCGTGCTCGGCCTGTTCGCCTGGTACGAGAGCCGCATCGACCACCCCTCGCTGGACGTCCGGCTGTTCCGCGACCGGCGGCTGTCGGCCTCCGTCGGGGTGATCTCGCTGCTGTTCTTCGGCTTCGGCGGCGTGTACTTCTTCACCAGCTTCTACCTGCAGAACGTCCGCGGTTACAGCCCGCTGGCCGCCGGCCTGCTGACCGTCCCGTTCGCGGTCGGCCAGTTCATCGCCGCGCCGCGCAGCGCCAGCCTGGTCACCAGGTACGGCGCGCGGGCCGTCGGCGTCGGCGGGATGGCGCTCACCGCGGTGGCGATCGCCGGCTACGCGACGCTTGGCACCGCCTCGCCGATCTGGATCCTCGCCGTGCTGTTCGGCATCCAGGGCGCGGGCGTCGGGCTGGCGGTGCCGGCCGCGACCGCCGCAGTCATGGACGTGCTGCCCAGGGAGCGGGCCGGCGCGGGGTCCGCGCTGACCAACACCGCGCGGCAGATCGCGGTGGCGCTCGGCGTCGCCGTGCTCGGCTCGATCCTCGCCCAGTCCTACCGCGGCACGTTGTCCCCGACGCTGGCCAAGCTGCCGGCGGGCGCGCGGGACACCGCCGGCCAGTCCATCACCGCCACCCAGGCGGTGGCCGGGCACCTCGGCCACGCGGGCCAGTTCCTGCTCGACCCGGCGAACGTCGCGTTCGTCGACGCGATGCGGATCACCACGCTGGTCGCGGCCGGCATCGCCGTGCTGGGCGGGCTCGTGGTGATGCGCTGGATGCCGGGCCGTCAGCGGCCTAACATCGAAGAACTGGTCGCCGCGGAAGTGGCGGCGGCCGAGCGGGAGCTCGCGTCCGAACGCGAGCTGTCCGAAAGGTAAAGAGGTAACAAGCGATGCGCACGCAAGCTGACCACGCCGACGTGGTGGCCAGTGCCGCAGAGATCAGTGCGACAGTGACCGCCCAGGATGCCGCGGCCGACGCCGGGACCAGCGCCGCGCGGCGCCCTGGGC
>NZ_JBARCR010000210.1:0-11989 GCF_049794275.1 Trebonia sp. | reverse complement strand
AGCCACTCGCCATTCCTCTCGCATCCCGACCTTGTCGCTGACCTCGTAGCGCGCCGGGCGGGGTCCACCTCTGGCTGAGTGCGACGCCGCATGTCCACGGCGGAGACCATGTCCAGATTGTAGCCGTTCACCCTGTTGACGGTAACTGTCCGCAGGACTAACGTGCCTCTCAAGTTGTACGACAAACAGTCCGTCGCACAGTCGTGGGACCCGCCCCAGGGATCCCACTTGGGGAGGAAATCTTCATGCGCCGTCTTCGCGCTGTTGCGTGGCATTCCCGCTCGACATCCTCTGATATCGGCCGTCGGACCTCTCGGCCCCGGTTCCGTGTGGCTGCTGGCGTGGTTCTCGCGCTGGCGGTCGCGATCCTCACCGCATGCTCGTCCTCGGTGACGAGCAGCACCTCATCGCCATCGACGTCAGCGCCGGCAAGCGCAACCAGCGCGGCCGCCAGTAGCAGCAGCACTGCGGGCTCAAGTAGCAGCGCTACTGTCGGCCTCAGTGCGGTGCCATCGGGCGCCCAGACGGACTACGCGCATTACAACCTGTACGCGCAGCTCTATCCGAACGCCTACCAGAACTACAAACCGCCGACCGGGAAGGCGCAGTTCTGCGAGAGCACCTTCTACCTCGGCAACACCTACCAGCAGGGCGAGGTCACCGCCTACAAGCAGATGGTGAGCCAGCTGGCAGCGGCCGGGCACGCCCAGTCCAACTTCATCGTCGAGAACTCCAACAACAGCACTGCTACGCAGCTGTCACAGCTCCAGAGCGAGATCAACAGTGGCTGTAACGTGATCTTCCTGGACGCCGGCTCGACGACCGCCTTCTGCTCGCTTTACTCGACCGCGCTCCAGAAGAACATCGCGATTGTGTCGCTCGACCCGGTCTACTGCAACAACGCCATCACGGTTTCGTTCGACGTGTACCAGAACTCGTATGAGCTGGCGGCCAACCTCTACAAGGCGATGAACTACCAGGGCAACCTGCTGTACATCACCGGGGTGCCGGGCGTCGCCGACGCTGCCACCGCGACCGCGGCCGCGACCGCCGCGATGGCGGGACACCCGGGTCTCAAGGTCGTCGGCAACTACACCGGTGAGTGGACGGCCTCGGTCGCCCAGCAGGCAACGTCACAGTGGCTAGCCAGCCACCCCGGAGTGAAGGTCGACGGGATCATCGACGAGGGCGCGATGGGCGTCGCCGCCGAGACGGCACTGCAACAGGCTGGGCGCCCGCTAGCGAAAGTGTCACTGCAGGAGGGCGACTGCCAGGAGCTAGCGTTCCAGAAGGCGAATCCTTCGCTGGTCCCCTTCATGACGGACCAGGCCCCGGCGCCGGGCGCTTACGCGACCATGGATGTGGCGCTGCGGCTCCTGGCCGGGCAGCAGCCTGCTCTCGACACGGTCCTGTACCCGATTCCCGGCCCGACCACCGCGACATTCAATCAGTGGTACACACCCTCGATGACGACGAGCAGCTCGTGCTTCGCATCGCCGAAGCCGGCCCTGCCAGCGATCGGGAGCTACCTCGGTCAGTTCTTCACTGGCGGCCAGCCTGTGACGAGCTTCCCCGAGCCCTCCTGATCAGCGAGCTCAGTTAGCGGCAAAGTCCCTCATGTCAGTAAGGCTCGAGCACGGCGTTGCGCGCGCCGTGCTCGAGCCTCCGCTAGAGAAGAGCGGCAAGGATGACCGATCCAAGCCCGATCGCTCCCGCTGACGGTTTGCCCGAGCCAGGTCCGGCGGCCCGTCAGCCGACCCGCAGCACCTCGGAGATTGTCACTCGCTTCCTCGCGGCTAACTTCACGGACGCGCTGCCGTACATCCTGGTACCAGTCCTGTTTATCCTGTCCGTGATTTTCATCCCCGGGTATTTCAGCAAGCTGAGCATCATCTCTCTGCTGATTCTGGCTAGCTTGCTCGGCTTGGCATCCCTGGGGCAGACCATAACCATTATCGCCGGCGGAATTGATCTCTCAATTCCGGCGGTGATAGGACTGTCCGATATCATCGTCACCCAGCTGTACTACAAGCACTGGTCGCTGCCCGTCATATTTCTCGTAATCGCGGGGCTGGCGATCCTCATCGGGACCATCAGCGCCGTGTCGTCCGTGCTCTTGCACGTTCACTCCCTAATAACAAGCTTCGGCATGAGCCTGGTGGTGTCCGGGGTCGCGCTGGAATGGAGTAACGGCGCCGTCAACGGGGCGGTACCGGGATGGCTGACGAGCAGCGTCTCCGCTATCGGTCACACCGGGCCGATCCCGATTCCGGCCATCATTTTCGTGTGGGCGGTCGCCTCGGTCCTCGCGGTGGCCTTCCTGCGCCTGACGCGGGTCGGACGGGAAACCTATGCACTCGGCGCGAATCCCGTCGCGGCGCGGCTGGCCATCGTCCGGTCGACGTGGACACTGGTCGTGGCGTTCTGCATATCCGCGCTTTGCGCCGCCATGGTCGGAGTATTTTTCGCTGGCTATAGCGGCATTCCCGATCCCACCGTGGGGGAGCCGTACTTCTTTCTGACGATTACCGCGGTGCTGATCGGGGGCACGTCGCTGCTCGGCGGCCGTGGCGGATACCAGCGGACCGTCATGGGCGCGCTGATCGTCGCGGAGCTGACCACGCTGCTCGTCGGGGTTGGCTTCAGTGCCTCGTTCCAGGAACTGGCTCTTGGCATCCTCGTCATCGCGCTGACCAGTACCTACGGCCGGGAGCTTAAGGTTGCCGCGAAGATCTGATCCGATCGGGCTTGCAGAGAGGGGCACACAGTGAGTTCGGTCGACGAAGCGAGTCGCCTCGTCATGGAGGACTTGTCGCGGTCTTTCGGTGAGACCCGCGCCCTGAACTCGGCGACCTTGCGTGTCCGCCCCAGCGAGATCCATTCACTGGTCGGCGAGAACGGCTCTGGTAAAAGCACGCTGATCAAGATCCTCAGTGGCGTCCTGCGGCCAGACTCAGGAACGCTGGTCTGGGAAGGCGAGGCAAGACAGCTCGGCAGCCCGAGAAGCGCACAGGGCATGGGCATCGCCACGGTATTCCAGGAGACGCTGATCGTGCCGGAGATGACCGTGCGCGACAACATCTACCTGGGGACCGATGGGCTCTTCAGGTACGGGCACCGCAAGGGCGACGAAATCGCCGGTGCCCGGCAGGTGCTCAGTGATCTCGGCATGGACGGGCTCGACCTGGACCGGCCGATGTGGACGCTCTCACTGGCCGAGCGGCAGCTGACGACGGTGGCCCGGGCGATCATCCGCCCGTGGCAGCTGCTCGTGCTCGATGAGGCAACCTCGGCGCTGGACGCCCAGCAACGGGACCGCTTGTTCGACTACCTCCGGCTGGCTCGGTCGCAGGGGAGGTCGGTCCTGTTCACCTCGCATCGGATGGACGAGGTACTCGGGCTGGCGGACTGGATCACCGTCCTGCGGCAGGGTGCGACCGTCGCCACGATGGGCGCGAGCGAAGCCTCCCGGCGCGGCATCCTCGGCCACATGTCCGGACGCGAGGCTCACGCTGACCCCGCCGTCGTCGCCGAGACGGGACCGCGCCGGGGCGATGCTGGGCAGCAGCGCCCGCAGCGGCCTGTCCTGCGGGTCGCGGAGCTGACCTTGCGTGCCGCGTCCAAGCCGATCTCGGTGGAGGTCAGGGCAGGGGAGATACTCGGGCTCGCGGGGCTCGAGGGCCAGGGCCAGGTCGGCTTCGTCGAGTGCCTCTGCGGGCTCCGGCGGCCCGTGGACGGTCAGGTGCTCGCGCTCGAGGACAACGGTGAGACCCATATCGTGCGGAGCTACCGGGGCGCTAACCGGCTTGGCATCAGGTATGTGCCGCGCGACCGTCGCTATGAGGGCCTGTTCGGCCCGCTGTCGGTCTTCGACAACTTCGCGATCACGCTGTGGGGCGACCTCAGCCGGCTGGGACTGCTGAGACGGCAGCAGGCCCGGAAGAGATTCGCGGACTTCGCTGAGTCATCGCGGCTCGTCAGCGCATCGCCCAGTCGTACCATCAGCATCCTCAGCGGCGGAAACCAGCAGAAGGTCCTGCTGGGGCGCTGGATCGCGATGCGTCCCCGCGTGCTGGTTCTCAACGACCCGCTGCGGGGTGTTGACCACAACACCAAGGAAGAGCTCTACGGATTGTTCCGCAGGCTGGCCGCTGACGGAGTAGCGATCATCTTCCTCTCGACTGAAATCGCCGAGCTGCTCACACTCACCGATCAGATTGCGGTGTTTCATGAAGGAAGTCTCGTAGCAATGCTGCCAACCGAGATGTCATCGGATACTGACGTCGTGGCCGCGATGTTCGGCGACGGCAAGCACGACGGAAGCGCGGATGACTAGCGTCGTCTCTGACCCCGCGCGGTCGTCGGTGCTTTCCACGCCCGCGGTGCGGCAGATCCTGCGGCGGAACACGTATGCGGCGGTTCCGCTCGCCATGCTCATCGTGCTGTTCATCGTGAATGCCGCGGTTCAGCCGCAGTTCCTGGCGCAGCACAACTGGGCGACGTCCATGTCGGTGCTGTGCCCGACGGTGCTGACCGCGATGGCGATGACGCTGCCCGTCTTGTCGGGCAACGGCGGAATCGACCTGTCGGTCGGCCCGCTGGCCGGATTCATGAGCGTGCTGATCTCAACGTTGCTGGTACCGGCGGGAATCACGTCGCCGCTGACTGTGATTCCCATCGTCATCGTATTCGGATTGCTGTCCGGTGCCATTACCGGAGTGCTGGTTGCGTACGTCCGGCTGCCCGCCATCATTGCCACGCTGGGCATGTACCTGTTCTATGACGGACTGGCCACGGAGGTGCTGCCACAGGCTGGCGGAAGCGTTCCGGTCTGGTTGGTGAAACTCAATGGCTCCGTGGGGCCGATTCCGGCCGTCTGGGTCGTCTTCGCCGTCATCGCGCTCCTGTGGACACTGGTGTCACGGGGTTCCTACATGCGCAACTTGCTGGCCGTCGGCGGAGATGAGCGGACTTCGTACACAGCCGGCGTGAATGTGGCGAGACTGCGGCTGGTCACTTACTCCATGGGAGGGCTACTCGCCTGCCTCGGCGGCCTGATGCTCACCGGCCTCATTCAGGGCGGCGACGGTACGGTCGGCCCGCCGTACACGATCAGCGCGATCACGGCGGTAGCACTCGGTGGTATCAGCCTCGCGGGAGGGCGGGGCGGCCTGCTCGGCGGCGCGCTCGGCGGGGGAGTGCTGTTCCTGATCCAGGAACTGCTGACCGATGCGCACGTATCGGTGTACTCGGTCAGTGTCGTCGACGGCATCATTCTCATCGGCGCGCTGGCCCTTAACGGCACTGTCGAATATCTGCGCAGGCGATCGTCTGCGTCGCGGCGCTGATGATCGGGGACGATGCCCAGATGGAGAATTGCCAGACGCAGCTGCCGGAGCTGTTCTCACTGTCCGGAAAGGTGGCGCTGGTGACGGGCTCCCGGGCGGGGCTCGGCCGGGCGATAGCGACCGGACTCGCGCAGGCCGGCGCGGAGGTTGTACTGCACGGCCACCATGACGATCTCGGCGAGACAGAGGCGGAGATCGCGCGCGCGGGCGGCAAGTCACGCCGGTGGGTCGCCGATCTGCTGGCGATCGACGCGCTCGGCGCACGGATCGACGACCTGCTGGCCCAGACGCGCGTCGACATCCTCGTCAACAACGCCGCGACGTTCATCAGGCAGTCGGCTCTCGAGCTGAGCCTCGACCGATGGCGTGAGGTCCAGACGGTGAACCTGGACGCAGTGTGGCTGCTCTGCCAGCGTATCGGCGCGGGGATGGTCGAGCGGGGCGCCGGCAAGATCATCAACATCGGATCGCTGGCCGGGCTCCAGGGCCCGGTGAACCGAAGCGCCTACACGGCGTCCAAGCACGCGATCATCGGGCTCACAAAGGCGCTGTCGAACGAATGGGCCGGCCGCGGTGTGCAGGTCAACACCGTCGTGCCTGGCTACTTCAAAACGGGTCGCCAGAGCCCGGCCTACACCGACCCCGTGGTGCAGGCGCGTATCCCCGCCGGTCGCTTCGGCGAGCCGGAGGACATAGTCGGGAGCGTGATCTTCCTCGCTTCCCGTGCGGCGGACTACGTCACCGGACACCAGCTGATCGTCGACGGGGGATGGTATGCGCGCTAGCAAGGGGGCCCCGTGCTTGACCCTGGGCAGGCGTGACGGCAGACTGAACGTATAACTGTCGGACAATCAGTCAGGCTACGTGCACGTGACTACCAGGCGGGCGGTGCGGTGCGGACAAGCGATCAGATTGCCGAGATGCTCTCTGCTTACCGCGTGAGTCATTTCTTCTTCGTCCCCGTCATCCTGCCGGAGACGGTCAAGCGGATGAGCGAGCGCGGCATCCTGCCGGTCATGACGCACGGGGAGAAGGCGGCCGCCTACATGGCCGATGGCTACGCCCGGATCAGCAGAAACGTCGGGGTGTGCGGCGCGCAGGCGATCGGGTCGACGAATCTGGCGGCAGGTCTCCGCGATGCCTACATGGCCAGGACGCCGATCGTGGCCCTCTCCGGCGAGCCCGATGCGCGGACCTCCTACCGCAACCTTTACCAGGACGTGGATGACCACGGCGCCTTCGAGGGCGTGACGAAGTGGAACGCGCACGTGCCCGGCCCGAGCCGTTTCCCTGACCTGCTGCGGCAGGCGTTCCGCGCGGCCAGCTCCGGTGTGCCCCGGCCGGTGCATCTCGGCCTGGTCGGCCGGACCGGCAACCCGGGCGACACGCCGGCTGAGGGCGTCACCCGCGCCGAACCGCGGTACGGCACGTCGCCGAGCGACCGCCCGATGGCTGCTAGCTCGTCGGTCGCCGCCGCGGTGGAGCTGCTCGCGAGGGCTCGGCGGCCGGTCATCGTCGCCGGGAACGGCGTGGCCCGCTCAGGCGCGGCGCGCGAGCTGGTCGCCCTGGCCGAGCAACTCACGATCCCCGTTGTCATGACGCTGAACGGACTGGCGACGATTGCCTCTGACCATCCGCTCTACGGCGGAGTCGTCGGTGAGTACGGGGCAGATTCCGCCAACGCGATCCTGCTGGGCGCCGACGTCGTGCTGGTCGCGGGCTCGTCGCTGGGCAGCATGACCACCAGGAACTGGAGCCTCATCCCTGCGGCGGCGCAGATCATCCAGGTAGACATCGATGGTGCCGAGATCGGCCGGAATTTTGAGTGCGCAGTGCCAATGGTCGGTGACGTCGGCGCGGTCATCGGGCAGCTGGCCGCCGCGGCCAGCCGCACGGCGCCGGCGGAGTGGGCCGCGGAGATCGCGGACATCAGAGCCGGCTGGCGGGCCGCGGTGCGGGAGAGCGAGACTTCTGACGCCATGCCAATCCGGCCCGAGCGCCTGTTTAGCATGATCGGCGAGGAGATGGCGGCCGATGGGATCATGGTCGGCGACACGGGCCACACCGCGGCCTGGACCGCACGCCACATCCGGCTGTCGGGTCGGCAGTCCGCCGTTCGCGCGGCCGGCTCGCTGGGCTGGGGCCTGCCTGCCTCGCTGGGCGTGAAGTGCGCATGCCCCGATCGCGAGGTCATCTGCGTGACCGGAGACGCCGGGTTCTTCTATCACATCAGCGAGCTGGAGACCGCCAGGCGGTACGGGCTGAAGGTGATCGTGGTGGTCAACAACAACACGTCGATGAACCAGGAAGCCTTCTTCTGGGATGAGGGCTCGGCCGACCAGCAGAAGAACTGGCAGTTCCATGACGCTGACCTGGCCGAGATCGCGCGGGGCTTCGGCTGCCACGGGGCGCGCGTGGACGATCCCGCGGATTTCGTTACAGCGCTGGATAAAGCCAGGGCATCCGGGCTGCCAGCGGTGATCGACGTTCGGACCGATATCGCGGTCGCCGCGCCGCAGAGCTTCGGCCCGGCACTGTAGGAGTGACGATGACGGAGACGGCGGCCGGAGCCGGTGTGCTGTCGGGCATCAAGGTGGTTGACTTCGGCCATTTCGTGGCCGGGCCGCTGACAGCCGTCATGCTGGCAGATCAGGGCGCTGAGGTCGTGCACGTGGACCGGCCGGGCGCGGAGCTTGCTGAAGCGGACGCGTTCCTGAACCGGGGCAAGCGCCGGGTCACCCTCGACCTGAAGGATCCGGCGGATGCGGCGATCGCAGCGCGGCTCGCGGCGGGCGCCGACGTCGTCATCGAGAACTTCCGGCCCGGGGTCATGGACCGGCACGGGCTCGGCTGGCAGCAACTCGCGCCGGTGGCGCCGCGGCTGATCTACTGCTCGCTGCCTGGCTTCGGCCGCGACGATCCGCGCGCGGCGATCCCCGCCTGGGAGGGCGTGGTGGCCGCCGCCACCGCGAACTGCTCCATCCGGGTCGGCCAGGAGCCGGAAGGCTGGGACACCACGAGGCCCACCTACAGCGCGGTCCCGCTGGCCTCAAACTTCGCCGCCTTCCTGGCCGCCACCGCGATCGTGGCGGCGCTCACGTTCCGGCATCGCACGGGCCGGGGTCAGCTGATCGAAGTGCCGCTCTTCCATGCGATGTTCGAGCTGATCGGCAAGGCGGGCTCCTTCGTGCAGGCAGACGGACTGGCTCCGCCGAAACCGCACAGCGGCAACGGGAGCGGCACGTACGAGTGCGCCGATGGCCGGTACGTCCGGATGGACCCGATCGGCGGCAGCGCCCGGTTCCTCCGCTGGCTACTGGACGCCGCGGGTGCGGAGTCCTGGGCGGCGGACGGCCTGACCGACGGAGTGCGCCTGGCCCGGCATAAGGAGCTGGAAGAGCAGCTGAAGGAACGGCTGCGCGGCATGTTCCTGACGCGCACGGCTGAGGAATGGGGGGAGCTGGCCGGCGATGCCGGCGTTCCGCTGGTCTTCATCCGTACGTGCCGCGAATGGCTCCAGACGCCCCACGCGCGAGTGGCAGGACATGTCGTCTCCGTCGCCGATCCCCTGTTCGGCGAGACCTGGATGCCGGGCCTGCCGGTGCACACGGCCGCTTCATCTGGCTGGACGCCACGGCCGCGCCAACTGCCGGACACCGACCACGATGCGGTCGCCGCAGAAGGTAGCCAGCCGGCCGCGCCGGCCGCGTCGGCCGCCACCGCCGCTGCCGCCAGGCCGGCTGAGGACATTACCAGGGCGTTCGAAGGACTGCGGGTCCTCGACCTGACGGAGATTCTCGCCGGCCCCACCAGCGGACGGATCCTCGGGGAGTACGGCGCGGACGTGGTCAAGATCAACGCGCCGAACAGCACGGTGGCCGCGCACGGCATCGTTAACCGGGGCAAGAGGAGCATCCTGCTCAATGTCGAGGCGGAGCGCGGCCAGGCCGTCTTCTGGGAGCTTGCCTCGCGCAGCGACGTGATTATCCAGAACTATCCCGAGGGAACGGCGGACCGGTACGGGATCGGTTACCGGCACGTGCGGGCCCGCTTCCCTGACGTGGTCTACGTGTCGGTGACCTGCTATGGCGAAGGGGGTCTGTGGGGCGCCCGGCGCGGGTGGGAGACGCAGGGGCAAGCAGTCACCGGCATGATGGAGCGAGCAGGCGGTGATCACCACGTTCCCGAAGTGCTAGGGCCCTACAACGTGGTCGACTTCGGCTCCGGCGTCATGACGGCGTTCGCGGCCTCGCTCGGCATCTTCCACCGCACGCGAACGGGTGCGGGCGGGCTGGTCACGGCCTCGCTCGCGCAGACCGCTACGTACCACCAGGCGATCTTCATGCTTGACTACGCAGGCAGGCGGCAGCATGCTGAGCCGCGCGGCCCTGAGGCGCTCGGCACCGGGCCGTTCCAGCGGTACTACCAGGTGCGCGACGGCTGGATCTTCCTCGGCATGAAGCCCTCGCAATTGCCGTCGCTCCGGTCTGTGCCCTGGCTGGCGGGCGCCGCAGGACTCAGTCCGGCGGACGCCACTGCCGTGGCGGAGGCGCTCAGTGCCGCGCTCGCGGGGCGGTCCGCGGCGGAAGCCACCCGCGCCCTTCAGGAGGCCGGCGTCGGCGCACACGAGGTGCTGACGACCGAGCAGGTGATGACCAGCGAGCCGGCCAGGAAGCTCGGCCTCAGCCTGACCCAGCGGTCTGAGGAGTTCGGCCCGGTCGTGATGCCAGGACTCACCGTCCGGCTGTCAGAGTCCCCGCTCGTGCTGGGCCGGCCCGCGGGCCGGGCCGGATCGGACGCAGAGAGCATCCTGGCGGAGGTCGGCCTGGCCGGGCGGATGACTGAACTGTCGCGGTACTGGGTGCTGCGTACCGATAACCTGCCGCCCCCCTGGTAACCGCCCGCCGAACAGCCGCTCGGCTGGCCGGTCAGCCGCGCCGGTCAGGAGACGGCCAGCGGCGCCGTCACGTTGATGTCGGTGCGAACGTCGATGACAGCCGGCCGGTCAGCCTCCAGCGCGCGCTCCAGGCTCGGCCGGAGATCACCGGGCTTGTCCACGCGGATGCCGAGCGCCCCCATGTCCGTCGCCAGCCGGGCCAGGTCCACGTCGGTGTAGGTCCACATCCGCCTTGATCGCCCCGTCGACTCGCCGCCGTAGGCGCTATCGAAGCCGCGCTTGCTCTGATTGCCCCCGCAGTTGTCGTTGACAATGGTGACGGAGTTGATGTTCCAGCGGACCGCCGTCTCGATCTCGCCCAGGTGGTAATACAGGCCCGCATCTCCGGTGAACGCGATGACGGGCCTGCCGGGGACGGCGCACTTCGCGCCGATTCCGGCCGAGAAAGACCAGCCGAGGTGACCGCAGCTGCGCAGGTAGTCCTGCCCCGGCTGAGTCAGGTCGAAATACTGGGACATCCACATCCCGGCATGCCCGGTATCCACGAGGACGATGGCGTCGTCCGGCATCATCGAGGTCAGGTCGGCGCACAGGCGCTCGGGCCGGATCGGCAGGTCATCGCTGGTCATGACACTGTTGTGCCGTGCTCGCCACGACGCCTTGAGGTCATCAACCTCAGCCAGCCACTGGCTCCGGCTCGAGGCGGTGGCCGGGTCGGCTAGCTCCCGCATCCGGCTGAGCACCATGCGGGCGTCACCGAGCACCCTGGCCTGCAGCGGATAGTTCCGGCCGAGCGTGACCGGTTCGATGTCGATCTGGATGGCGGGCGTGCCGATCGTCGGCACAGCCCAGAAATGGGTCGTCATGCCACCTGTCTGCGTGCCAATGAAGCAGACGAGATCGGCCCGGTTGACGATCTCGTTCGCGCACTCGCGCGAATAGGTCCCGACCACGCCTGCGCTCAGCCGGTGGGTGCCGGCGATACTGGCCCGGCCGTTCGCCGATGTCGCCACCGGGACCCCGAGATCCTCAGCCAGAGCGACGAGCTCGCCAGCCGCACCGGACCAGCGGATCCCGCCGCCGGCGACGATCACCGGCCGGACCGCGGCTTGGAGCAGGGTCAGGGCAGCGCGCACGGCGTCGTCGTCAGGTCGCGGCCGGAATGGCGGTACCGCCGCGAACTCGGGCTCGACGATGGCATCGAGCACTCCTGTCTCCCTGTCGAGCTGCCCCTCGTTCCCCTGGACCTGCAAGTGAACCGGTCCCGGCGAGCCGGTCGTCGCCGACCGGAACGCGTACCGCAGCATGTCGGGCAGCCGGGTGACGTCGTCTACTGCGCCGTTGAACTTGGTGACCTGGTCGAACGCTGGCAGGTCGTCTGCCTCCTGGTAGACCTGCCGGAATTTCGTGGCGGGGAGCCGGCCACCGGTGAGCGCTACCACCGGCGATCGGGCGAGGAACGGCTCGCGCAGCCCGGCCGCCAGGTTGAGGGCACCGATAGCCTGTGCCGCGCAGACGCCTGGCCGGCGTCCCGCGCGCGCGTAGCCGTCGGCCATGTAGACGGCTGCCTTCTCCCCGTGCGTGGTAACCGGGGAGATCTCCGGATACAGGCGCTCCAGCTCGGCAAAGGTCCGGCGCATGATGGCAGGCACCATGAACAGGTGCGTGACGCCATAGCCGTGCAGCATCTCCGCGACCGCGGTCGCGCCCTCTTGCTGGATTCCGTGCGCGGTGCTCACCAGGC
>NZ_JBARCR010000209.1:0-1850 GCF_049794275.1 Trebonia sp. | reverse complement strand
CCTGAACGCCACCGCCGCGGCGCACGGCGTCACGGTCGGCCGCGGCGACCTGGTGCTGGTACGCACCGGCCAGTACGCGCGGGCGCTGCGCGAGGGCTGGGGGAACTACGCCGGCGGCGCCGCTCCCGGCCTGTCGTTCACCACGGCCGGCTGGCTGCACCGAACCGAGATCGCCGCCGTCGCCACCGACACCTGGGGCTTCGAAGTGCGCCCGAATGAGTTCGACAACGCCTTCCAGCCGCTGCACCAGGTGGCCATCCCGCACCTGGGGCTGCTCATCGGGGAGATGTGGGCGCTTGAAGAGCTCGCCGACGACTGCGCTGCCGACGGCGTCTACGAGTTCTTCCTCACCGCCGCGCCGCTGCCGATCACCGGCGCGGTCGGCTCCCCCGTCAACCCGATCGCCGTCAAGTAGCCGCCGGAGGCACCCATGCCAGCAGTCAGTCACGTGCTGGTGGCCGGAGCCGGCCTGGCCGGCACCGCTACCGCCACCGGCCTCGCCGCCGCCGGGGTCGCCGTCGACCTCATCGACGTCAAGCCCGAGATCACCGCCATCGGCTCGGGCATCACCATGCAGGGCAACGGGCTGCGCGAACTGCGCCGCCTCGGAGTCCTCGACGCCGTGCTCGCGGCGGGCTATCCCTTCGACAGCCTGGGGCTGCGCGCACCCGACTCGGCCGGCACGCTGCTCGCCGAGATACCCGACGCAAGGACCGGCGGCGACGACCTGCCGGCCACGGTCGGCCTGCCCCGGCCAGCACTGGCGCGGATCATGGCCGACCGCGCGGTGGCAGCCGGCGCTAAGCTCCGGCTCGGCACCTCCCTCAGCTCGCTGTCACAGGACGGCGGTGGCGTGGACGTCACGTTCCGCGACGGCTCGGCCGGACGGTACGACCTAGTTATCGGGGCGGACGGAATCCGGTCAGCGACCAGGCGGATGATCGGCGTGACCGACGAGCCCAGGCCGACCGGCATGGGCATCTTCCGAGCGTTCGGGCCCCGGCCGGCCAGTGTCACCAGGACCGACCTGTATTACGGCGGCCCGGCGTACATCGCTGGATACTGTCCCACCGGCGAGAACTCGCTGTACGCGTACGTCGTGGAGGATGCGCAGGACCGGTCCGCGCTGGCCCCGGCGGGCCGGCTGGCCGCCATGCGGGACCTGTCCGAGGCCTACCACGGCCCCTGGGACGAGATCCGCGCGACGCTGACGGACCCAGATACGGTCAGCTACACCCTGTTCGAGGCGCTGGTCGTACCCGCGCCGTGGAACCGGGGACGGGTGGTACTGATCGGGGACGCCGCGCACGCCTGCCCGCCGACCCTGGCCCAGGGCGGGTCGCAGGCCCTTGAGGACGCAGCCGTGCTCACCGAGCTGCTGCTTTCCGCTACCACGCTGGACGATGTGCTGTGGGCGGCATTCACCGCCCGCCGGTTCGAGCGGGCGAAGACCGTCGTCGAGGCGTCCTGCCAGCTCGGCCAGTGGCAGCTCGACCATGAACAGGGTGACCTGCCGGGCCTGATGGCCACGATCACCGCGCTCGTCAGTCAACCCGCGTGACAACCGAGGAGCATTCGCCATGACCGACCGGCTCATCACGCATCTGCGACACGTCGACCTCGCGGTGCCCGACCACGCGAAGCAGCTGGACTTCTTCACCGGCACCTGGGGGCTGACGGCCGAGCACAGCGACACCGGGCTCACCTTCCTGGCCGCCGAGGGGTCGCCCGAGCAGTACGTCGTCCGGCTGCGGCAGTCCGACGACAAGCGCATCGACCTCATCGCGTTCGGCGCGGCGAGCGCCAGTCACGTCGATGCCCTGGCCGCCCAGCTCGGCCGGGACGGGGTA
>NZ_JBARCR010000208.1:0-6656 GCF_049794275.1 Trebonia sp. | reverse complement strand
GTGGTCGACGCGCTGGCCCAACGGGCGCGGCAGTGCGTGGCCGGCCGCCTCGCCAGGGCCGAGGACGACATCGCGCACACCCGCGCCCGGCTGCTCGCGCTCTCCCCCGCCGCGACGCTGGCCCGTGGTTACGCGATCGTGCAGCAGGCCGACTCCAGCGTCGTCAGGTCCGCCGCGGCGGTGTCTGCCGGCGAGCAGCTCAGCGTCCGGTTCGCGGAAGACCAGCTCAGCGTCACCGTGGACGACGAGTAGGCCACGGGTAGGATACGTTTCGTGGCGGATCGTGAGGCTCTCTCCTACGAGCAGGCGCGGGACGAGCTAACCAGCGTGGTGAAGCGGCTCGAAGCGGGCGGCCTCTCCCTGGAGCAGTCGCTGGACCTGTGGGAGCGCGGCGAGCGGCTGGCCGGGATCTGCGCCGAGTGGCTGGAGGGCGCCAGGGCCAGGCTGACCGCGGCCATGGCGGCACACGACGCGGCCGCGGCCCCCGCCGACCGTGAGCCTGGCAAAGCCAACGGAGCAGGGAACGGCGAGACCCCCTTCTAGCGGGATTCGGGCCGCCTGGGCCGGGCATCTACCCTGTACCTATGCGTGTCGATATCTGGAGTGACGTCGTCTGCCCGTGGTGCTACGTCGGCAAAGCGCGGTTCGAGAAGGCGCTGAGCGGCTTCCCGCACGGCGACGAGGTCGAGGTGGTCTATCACTCCTTCGAGCTGGACCCCGGCTATCCGAAGGACCTGCGGGAAACCTCGCTCACCATGCTCAGCAGGAAGTACGGCATGCCGGAAACGCAGGCTCGCGCCGCCGAGGCGCGAGTCGCCGACCTGGCTCAGGCCGAGGGGCTCGGCTTCGACGCCGACCGGCCGGTCGGCAACACCTTCGACCTGCACCGCGTGATTCATCTCGGCCGGGAGAAGGGCGTGCAGCGCGAGCTGCTCACCGCGCTCAACCAGGCCTACTTCGGCCAGGCACGGCAGGTCTTCGACCGGGACGTGATCATCGAGATCGGCAAGGCGGCGGGGCTTGACGAAGCCGCCGTCGCCGAGGTGCTCGACGGCGACGCGTACGCCGACGCGGTCCGGCAGGACGAGCGTGAGGCGGCCGAGCTAGGCATCAGCGGCGTCCCGTTCTACGTTTTCGACATGGCGCTGGGCGTGTCGGGCGCGCAGCCGGGCGGCACGTTCAGCGCCGCTCTCGACCAGGCCTGGGCTCGCCGCGGCTGATCCGGCCGACGCGGGGAAGGAAGCCAAGCATGACCGAGCAGACCGAGACTTCCAGCGCCGTTCCCGGCACACCGGAGCCCAGCCAGCACGCGCCGAACAGGAACCTGGCCCTTGAGCTAGCGCGGGTCACGGAGGCGGGCTCGATGGCCGCCGCGCGCTGGGTGGGCCGCGGCGACAAGAACGGCGCGGACGGCGCCGCGGTGAGCGCGATGCGGTCGCTGATCAACTCTGTGTCCATGCGGGGCGTGGTGGTGATCGGCGAGGGCGAGAAGGACAACGCCCCGATGCTGTTCAACGGCGAGGAGGTCGGCGACGGCACCGGCCCCGCCTGCGACGTGGCGGTCGATCCCATCGACGGCACCCGGCTGTGCGCCAACGGGATGCCGAACGCCGTGTCCGTGCTCGCCGTCGCGGAACGCGGCTCGATGTACGACCCGTCCGCCGTCTTCTACATGACCAAGCTGGCCGCCGGGCCTGAGGCTGCGGCCGTGGTGGACATCGACGCGCCGCCGGCGGTCAACATCGCCGCCGTGGCCAAGGCGAAGGGCATCACGCCGCACGACGTCACCGTCGTCATCCTGGACCGGCCGCGGCACGAGGGCCTGATCGCCGCGGTCCGGGCGGCGGGCGCCAGGATCCACCTGATCACCGACGGCGACGTGGCCGGCGCCATCATGGCCGCCAGGGAGGGCACCGGCATCGACCTGATGCTCGGCATCGGCGGCACCCCGGAGGGGATCATCGCCGCCTGCGCGCTGAAGTGCCTCAGCGGCGTGATCCTCGGCAAGCTCGCGCCGCGGGACGACGCCGAGCGCCGCAAGGCGCTCGACGCGGGCCACGACCTGAACCGCGTGCTTACCACCGACGACCTTGTCTCCTCCGACGACGTGTTCTTCGCCGCCACCGGGATCACCGACGGCGAGCTGCTCGACGGGGTGCGGTACAAGCCGGGCGGCGCGACCACGCACTCGCTTGTCATGCGGTCCAGGTCCGGCACGATCAGGTCCATCCGCAGCGAGCAAGCGCTGTGGAAGCTGAAGGCCTACTCCACGATCAACTACGACTAAGACCGTCACGTCAGCGGCGCCCGCCGCCACCGCGGCAGCCAGCGCCGCGGCCGCGGCGGGGTGCGCACGAGGATCTCGCTCGCGACCACGTACCCGCGCACCTCGACTACCGGGACGTCGCTGCCTTCAGGGAGCCCTCTCATCGTCCCGCCGCGCTGCCGGCCGATTACCCCTGTTCCGTTCATCACGACCTCGACGCCGGCCGGCACGATCAGCCGGATCCGCCCGAAGAACGCGTACACGTTGAGCACCACGTGCCGGTCTTGCAGCAGCGCCTCGCGCAGGTCGAGCACCGCCTCACCGAAGACCGCGGAGCAGGTCATGCTGGCCGGGACGACCCACCGGCCGTAGCGCTCCGCGCTGGTGAAGATCGCGGCGACGGCCTGCCCGCCGTCCAGCCGGAGCGGCTGCCGGTCGGGCATGGCCAGGTCCGCGGTCAGCCCCGCCAAGTCGCCCAGGGTGCGCGCGGTGAGAGCGGCCTCAGACCGTTCCGAATGTTCTTCCCTCGTAAGACGACCGTCGGCAAGCGCCTCAGACAGCACGGCGACGACCCGCTCGCGGTCGGTGTCCGACGCGCGAAGATCGCGGGGACCGGGGCGTGATGGCATGGTCTGAAGATATAACTTCCTCTTGACATCCTCCCTGCCTGAAGGCGGGGATTCCAGCTACTTACGTCCGGCTAAGGAGGGCAAGTAGTTGAGGTTCGCGGTTTACGGGCCGGGCTGCCCCGTCGCCTCCCCGCGCAGTCGCGGCGTGCTCCGCCGCGATGTTCCTGGCCGCGTTCACGTCAGCGTTGATCGTCAGGCCGCAAGCCCGGCACCGGAACCTCGATTGGCTCTCTCTCGATTCCGGATCACGGTGCCCGCAACCCGAGCAGGTCTGCGACGTGTACGCGGCGTTGATTTTCTCGACCCTTCCGGGCGCCTTATCCTGCAGGCGGCGTTCCAGCACGCCCCAGCCCGACCGCAGGATCTCCCGGTTGAGCCCAGCCTTGGCGCGGACGTTCCGGCCCGGCTCCTTGGCCGTTCCCCTAGCCGAGCGGGTCATGTTCCCGATCCGCAGGTCCTCGACCCTGATCACGTCGAACCGACGGGCGATGTCCGTGGAGGCCTTCTCTGCCCAGTCCTTGCGCCGGTCAGTCTCGCGAGCGCGCAGCCGGGCGATGGCCAGCCGCACCCGCCTGCGGCGGTTCGAGCCGCGGCGCGCGCGGGAGAGCTTGCGCTGCAGCAGCCGTATGCGCTTGCGTTCGCGCACAGTCAAGCCGGGTACCTGCAGCAGTTCCCCGGTCGACAGCGCCGCGGACACAGCCACGCCCCGGTCAATGCCCACAACCTCTCCGGTGCCGGGAGCCGGGACCGGTTCCGGGACGGCGGCGAAGGCGACATGCCAGCGCCCTGCGCGGTCCATCGTCACTCGGTAGGACTTCACCCCTTCGGGCACCGTGCGGGACCAGCGGAACCGCACCCACCCAGCCTTCGGCACCCAGACCTGGCCGACGTGGCGGGACATGCGGCGGACGTCCCTCTGCTTGCCGCGCCGCCCCACGATCCGGAACCCTTCGTCCCGCCCAGCCTTACGCCACGACGGCCGCCTGGCCGGGTTCGCCGGGTCGAAGAAGGCGCCCACCGCCTGGGCGAAGTCCCGCAAGGCCTGCTGCTGTATCGTCTGGGAGCCCTGGGCCAGCCACGGATGGGCTGCCCGCGCCTGCGTGAGCTGCCTGCACTGTTCCAGGTAGCCCGGCGCGCTGTTACGGCCCGGCCGCCAGTGCGCGTGCTGCTCGACCGCCAGGTTCCACACGAACCGGGCATGCGCGCAGTGGCCGCGCAGCACAGCTTCCTGGGCAGGCGAGGGCAGCAGGCAATACCGAGACATACGAACACACTAGCGACCACCACTGACATTCCAGAGGAGGTGAAGCGGAGTTTCCTCCCCGGCCTCAAGGCCCGGGTCTCCACTCCGCGATCCCCATGACCGAGGTGTCACAGCGCGCACGCGAAGAGAACGTCTCCCTTGTCAGGTTCCTGTACGCCGACCACGGCGGGATCATCCGCGGCAAGGCCGCGGCAGCGGCCCGGCTGGCCGAACGGATCGAGAGCGGCATCGGCCACACCCGGGCGATGATGGCGATGTCCATGATGGACGAGCTGCAGCCGGTCGAGGGCATGGGCCCGATCGGCGAGGTCAGGATCAAGCCGGACCCTAACACTTTCGTCACGCTGCCGTACGCGTTCGGCGCCGCGGCTATGCTGGCCGATCAGGTGAACCCGGACGGCACGCCATGGGACGGGTGCGCACGCACCTTTCTCAAGCAGGCGATCGCCGACCTGGCCGCCGAAGGATACGAACTGCAGGCCTCGTTCGAGCCGGAGTTCACGCTCGGCCGCCGCGAAGGCGCGGAACTAATCCCCGTCGACGAAAGCCTGTGCTACTCTGCTACCGGTTTTCACCTGGCGCACGACTATATTATCGACCTCGTCGCCGCGCTGAACAAACAAGGTCTAGAGGTCGAGCACTATTACCCCGAGCTTGGCCACGGCCAGCAAGAGGTTCCCGTCAGGCACGCGACGGCGCTGCGCGCGGCGGACAACCACGTCCTGCTGCGCGAGACCGTGCGGGCCGTGGCGATCCGGCAGGGGCTGTGGGCGAGCTTCGCGCCGAAACCGCTGCCGGACCAGGCGGGCAACGGCGCCCACCTGCACGCCTCGCTGTGGGCCGGCGGGTCGAACGCGTTCATCGATCCGTCAGGCCAGTTCGGCATGTCCAGGCTCGGCTACCGTTTCCTCGCCGGGGTGCTCGCTCACCTGCCCGGTCTCGTGGCGCTGACCTGCGGCAGCGTGAACAGCTACCGGCGGCTCGCGCCGTCGATGTGGGCCGGCGCGTTCGGCTGCTGGGGCCCGGACAACAGGGAGGCCGCTGTCAGGCTCTGCTCGCCGATCGGCGCGGCCGGCTCGGTCAACCTGGAGCTGAAGCCCAGCGACTCGACAGGGAACCCCTACCTCGCGCTCGGCGGCTTCATCTACGCGGGCATCGACGGTATCCGCCGGTCACTCGATCCTGGCGAGCCGCTGCTTGTCGATCCCGCGACATTGTCTTCGTCGGAACGTAGGCGGCTTTCCGTGGTCAGGCTGCCCGCCTCGCTGAGCGAGGCCCTCGACGCGCTTGAGGCCGATTCGCTGCTGATGTCAGCGCTCGGCCCGCTGCGCTCGACGGCCTACCTGGCGGTGAAGCGCTCGGAGGCCGCGCACTTCGCTGAGAAGGACGCGGCCTACGAGTGCTTCCACCACTGGATGAAGTTCTAGCTCGCTGTTCTCCGCATGGGGGCTTCCCAGCCCCCCATATCCCCCTGGGGTCACGGTGCCGCTGGATCGATGCCCTCGCGGTCGACGCCAGAGCGGAAGATGGTCAGCGACCAGTGCGAGCCGAACGCGCCGGAGAGCTGCGCGATCGCGAAGAACACGGCGATGGCCTGTGCCCGGACCTCGAGCGGGAAGACCTCGCTCGCGGTCAGGTAGGAACGGCCTCTGCATTGGTCACCTATGCCGCCCCGTGCCGATTCATCCTGCGACGTGCTCGCGGAATCATACGGCGGCCACTTCCGGGGCTGGTTATGCCTGGGGTGGTCCCTGGACTGCGAAGGGGAGAATGAAGCCCGTGCCTGGCCCGGGGTTGTAGACCTGGCTGGCTGGCGGTGCCTGGACCGGTACGCGGACCCCGAAGTCGCTGAAGGTCAGGTTGATCGTGAGGGTCTTGATGTGGGTTGCCGACGCGTAGGATGCCGGCGCGGCCGCGGGCAGCAGCAGCTGGCGTACCCGTCCGTGCCGGTCCACGGTCACGCTGCCGTGGATCACCGCCTGGGGCACCGAGTCCAGTTCGACGTCGTTGGCGGTGAACGTGTACCGGGTGCCGGTCCAGCCCGGGCCGTGTGCCCGCCCGGCGAGGTGCAGCGTGGTCAGCGACCGCAGCTCCGCCAATAGGTGCGCCGGCGTGACCAGGCCCTCCACCGCGTCGGTGGGCAGGTTATCCACAAAGTTGCCGGACGGCGCGTCCGCCGTGGCCTTGAGCCAGTGCAAGCCGTTGGTGCCTAGCGACCCCGGCTCGGGAACGGGGAAGTACAGATAGGCGTACCCGCCGATGTAGCGGATCGCGGTGATCGCGGGAATCTCCGGATTCACCGGCAGCGTCTCCGCGCCGGCGTGCCGTGCCGGGTTGAACGCGCCCTTGGTGGCCATGTCTACGATGTGGCCGCCGCCCGATTGCGCCGTGAACGTCTCGGTGGTGATCATGCTCACCCGGTAGCTCTGCGCGGCAAGCGCCGCCGGTCCCGCCGCGGCGCCGGCGGCCGCCAGCGCGGACTGCGCCCCGGTAGCGG
>NZ_JBARCR010000207.1:0-8058 GCF_049794275.1 Trebonia sp. | reverse complement strand
GCGGCCGATATCCGCGAGTGGCGCGGCCACGACGTCGTTGATCCCGACGGTCACAAGATCGGGGAACTGGAAGCCGTCTACGTCGACACGACCACAGACCTGGCAGCGTTCGGCACCGTCAAAGTCGGGATGCCCACCCGGCACCGGCTCGCGTTCGTTCCCCTGGCCCAGGCGGTCGTAGGCCCCGGATACCTCAAAGTCGCCTACGACAGGAAGCAAGTAAAAGATTCCCCCTCGATCACCACCGACGGCGAACTGCCAGCGGCCGACGAAGAGGCCATCTTCAAGCACTACGGCCTGCCGTACCAGGCAGGGGCCAGCGGTGAACGGCAGCTAGCCCGCCGCTGACCCACAACCACCGAGCGGAGAACCAGATGATTGCCCTCTTCCTACTCCTCGTGATCGCGGCGGTCGCACTAGGCCTCGTAGGTGTCGTCGCTAAAGGCTTGCTGTTCTTGCTGTTCATCGGCATTGTCGTGTTCCTCGGCGCCCTTCTGTTGGGCGCTCTGCGGATGCGGCGGCGCCCCGGGAAGTCCCCGGCCCGTTAACCCTGGTTCGGCACGAAGAGGCCCGCGATGGCCCGATACCTTTCAGCGCGGCACGCTCGCTGTCGTGTGACTTGGCGGTCTTGGCAGGGGCGTTGATCGGCTGCCGTTGAGTTGGGAAGGTAGGTATCCATGTCTACCGATACTGGCTTCCGCGACGAGCTCCCTGGCGTGGACCGCCTGCTCACCTTGTCCGATGGCGTGGTGGCCATCGCTATCACCCTGCTTGTCCTGCAACTTAATGTGCCAGAGCCGGCGAAGCTCACCGACCCCGCCTCAGCCTCCGAGCTCGCCACCCAGCTTGGCAAGGGCGCTGACTCGCTGATCAGCTACGTGATTTCCTTTTACGTCATCGCCCAGTTCTGGCTCGTTCACCACCGGGTCTTCCGCCGGATCACCGGACAGCGAGAAGGCCTGGCCTGGTGGAACTTCGCGTTCCTGTTCACCATTACCATCATGCCTTTCACCAGCAATCTCGTGGGCAAGTTCTCCGCCAATCCGCTCGCCGTCGACATCTTCGCGGTTAACCTGCTGCTGGCCATATTGGCGACCCACCTGACAGTTACCTACGGCCACCGCAAGAATCTTCTTACCGCCGAATCCCCGCGGGAAATGCAGGTTGCACAGGCGCGCGCGGCGGCAAGCGCATTCGTCATCGTTTTGTCGATCGGCATTGCCTGGGTGAACACCGGTGCTGCCAAATATTGCTGGCTGCTGCTTGCCGTCGCGCCCCAGGTCGCCGATCGCTGGTCTGCCCGTCGACCCGCTTGAACGGCACAGGAGGCCGGTCCGGCCGCGGTCGGGGCGCAGGTCATTCAGCAGTCTCGTCCAAACGCCCACGCCACCATTAGCGGGAACTCTTCTCTCCAGAACGCGCCGCCGTGCGACCCGGCCCGCTCGGTCATGACAACGTCCGCACCCGCGCCGCGCAGCGCGACGTCCCAGCGGGTCGCGTTCTCGAGAAAGAACGGCTCCAGCGTGCCGGCGACGAGGTACGCGCGCGGAAGCGACTTCGGCATCACGGCAGGCGGCCGATAGCCCGCGCCCGGCGACGCACAGAAGACCGTACCGTAGATGTCGGGATGGCGAAGCCCCACGGCGAGCGCGAGCTCTCCGCTCGCGGAGACACCAAACACCGCCGTGCGCTCGGAGGGCAGCGCGACTCCGAAACGTGACTGCGCCCATTGGCGGACGTCTTCCACGAAGAACTTCTCGTGTGCCGCGAACCGCTCCGCGTCAAATGCCGGCGAGTACTCGTGGAGCCGCAGCATCTCGTCGTCCAGCCCGTGGGTACCGACAATCATGGTCGGCGGTACGTCGGCGGCCTCAAGGACGCTGCCCCACCGCGAGATCAACTGGCCGTCACCGGCGAACACGACTGCCTCGGCCGGAACTGGCGGGACGTACACCGTCACCAGCCGGCCGCCGTCGTAGTTGAACGTCTCGGCGACGAGTTCTCCCCTGATGGACGACCTTGTAAGTTCCGAAGCTGACGGCCGGCCCCAGGCGATGAGTTGCTGAGTGATGGTGCGTCTTACCTGCCGTGACTGACGATGAATACCAGCCTGTTGCCGTATCACGGCGGATCTGCGCCCCGGCGCACGAAATCTTCCAGGTCCTGGCCAATCCTGCGCGGCATCCGGAGTTCGACGGCTCGGAGAGTTTGCGGGGAGCCGGTTCCACTGCGGTGATCTCGGGGGTGGGAGACGTCTTCGTGATGAGGATGTACTTCTCTCATCTCGGCGACTACGAGATGAACAACCACGTGGTCGAGTACGAGCGAGACCGGCGGATCGGCTGGGAGCCCGAAGCCGGGCGCGGACATCCCGACGCCGCCCAGGCCAGTCCGGAGCCGGCCCGCTGGGGGCATCGGTGGAGCTACCAGCTAACCCCCGATGGCCCGGATGCGACCATCGTGACCGAAATCTACGACTGCTCACGAGCGCCGGAAAAAGAGCGTGCCGGGATGGACAACGGCAAGA
The DNA here is from genome assembly GCF_049794275.1 of Trebonia sp. Classification (NCBI taxonomy): domain Bacteria; kingdom Bacillati; phylum Actinomycetota; class Actinomycetes; order Streptosporangiales; family Treboniaceae; genus Trebonia; species Trebonia sp. Next base: position 5,531 of record NZ_JBARCR010000207.1, on the reverse strand, counting down.
TCTGGGTCGAGAGCATGGCCAGGACACTGGAGCGGCTTGACGCGCTATGCGGCAAGGTAGACCAGCCCGGTATTCAAGACGTATCGTGACACCGTTGGGCCTGGCCGCCCTGTAACTACTCGGCAGGAGCAAGGTGATGCTGACCGGTGTCGCGGTTATGCCGGCGATGCCCCGTTACCTGCCCTACGGCTGGGTGTTTGTGGTCGCCGTCATTGCGATAATCCTGCTGATCTTCATACGCGTGTACGTAATCGGAGACCGGTCCCGGCGGCGGATTGCACACCGGTCCCGGCGGCGGGCTGGACACCGGTCCGGCTGAACAGTAGCGACAACAGGGGGACGGCCGTCTGCGCCGGATGGGGAGAGCTCATGACGGACACCATGTGGGCCGGGCTAGCGGAACTGAGTGCCGAGCTCGCGGACTTCTACCGGGACCTGCATCAGCATCCCGAGCTGTCGCTGCAGGAGCACCGCACCGCCCGGCTAGTCGCCGACGCGCTGTGGCCGCTGGGCTTCGAGGTCACCGAGCAGGTCGGCGGCACGGGGGTGGTCGGGCTGCTGCGCAACGGCGACGGCCCCGTGGTGATGCTGCGCGCTGACTTCGACGCCCTGCCCGTTGAGGAAAAGACCGGCCTGCCTTACGCGAGCACGGCCCGCGCCCGCGGCCAGGACGGGGAAGAGGTCCCTGTCATGCACGCCTGTGGGCATGACATGCACGCCGCCTGCCTGCTGGGTGCAGCGGCCCTGCTCGCCCGCACCCCCGGCACCTGGTCCGGGACTTTGCTCGTAGTGTTCCAGCCGGCCGAGGAACTGGGCCGCGGCGCCAAGGACATGGTGGATGACGGCCTGTTCCGGCGGTTCCCGGTGCCGGGCATCGTGCTCGGTCAGCACGTCGGTCCGCTGCCGGCGGGGATGATCGGTTACGCCAGCGGGCCGGTCATGGCCGCCAGCGACTCCGTGCAGGTGGTCTTGTACGGCCAGGGTGGTCACGGCTCCCGCCCCGAGGCCGCCATCGACCCGGTACTCATGGCCGCGCACATCGTGACGCGGCTCCAGGGCATCGTCGCCCGCCAAGTCTCGCCCGCGGAAACCGCCGTCGTCACGGTCGGACGGCTGCAAGCGGGGACCAAGGACAACATCATCCCGGACACCGCCGAACTCGGCATTAACATCCGCACTTACTCCCCGCAGATCCGCGATCTGGTCCGCGCCTCGATCGAGCGCATCATCGCCGCTGAGGCCACGGCCAGCACCGCGCCGCGCCCGCCGCAGATCACCTGGAATATCAGCACGCCGAGGCTGGTCAGCGACCCTGTCGCGACTGAGGCCACCATGGCCGCCTTCACCGGTCACTTCGGTCCGGAGCGCCTGCTGCCCATGCCGCTGGTCACCGCCAGCGAGGACGTTGGCATCTTCGGCGAAGCCGCGGGCATACCCACCGTCTTCTGGTTCTGGGGCGGTCCTGACACCCAGACAGTGCTCAGCGCGATGGCCGAGGGACGGCTCGACTCGCTGCCCGGCAACCACTCGCCGTACTTCGCGCCCGTCATCGAACCGACCCTCAGCACCGGCATCGAGACCCTGACCGTCGCCGCGCGCACCTGGCTGCAGGCTCCGCCAGCGCACTCCGCCGCGACCAGTCAGGTCCCGGCAAGCCACCAGGCTCCTGGCGTGCGGACGCAAGAGATGCAGGAGTAAGCGACCCGGGCTCGTTCTCAGCAGGTGTTCGACACGGCCGTGACCAGGTTGTTCCCCGGAAACTACCGACCCGGCCGCGGCGGCCACCGCACTCACCGTCCCGGTGTTCACGTCGCCTTTCGCCGCGCTGTCAGCTACCTGTGTGTAGAATTTCTACATCGATGTAGATTTTCAGGCTGCACAGAAAGCGAGCGGGAACCGGATGTCGCACCTGACGTATGCCGAGGCCATGGTCATTGGCCTGATCCAGGGAGTCACCGAGCTGTTCCCGGTCTCCAGCCTGGGCCACAGCGTGCTGATTCCCGCCCTGGTGGGAGGTTCCTGGGCACAGGACCTCAGTGTGTCCAGGCCTGAGTCGCCGTACCTGGCGTTTATCGTCGGCTTGCACGTGGCGACCGCGGCAGCGTTGATCATCTACTTCCGGCACGACTGGGCGCGGATCGTCACCGGGTTCGTCTCCTCGCTGCGGGACCGGACGATCGCCACGGCCGAGCAGAAGCTGGCCTGGATGATCGTGCTGGCGACCATCCCCGTGGGCCTGGCCGGGCTCGCGCTCGAGCACACGTTCCGGGTCGTGTTCAGCAAGCCAGTCCCGACCGCGCTGTTCCTGGCTGTCAACGGGGTGATCCTGCTGGCCGGGGAACGCGCGCGGCGCCGCTCCGGCGAGCACGGTGCGGCACAACAGCCTGCCATGGCCGCGCCAGCTACCCCGCAACGCGCGATAACCGCGGCCGGCTACCCGGCTCAGTCGCCCGGGAGGTACCCGGCCTCACCGCTGTCCGGCCTGCGGCAACAGCCCGTCGAGCAGTCAGCGGACAGCCCCGAGACGGCCGAGGACGGGCGGCTGGCCGGGATGGGGTTCGGCAAGGCCATCGTGATCGGCGCCGTCCAGGTCTTCGCCCTGCTGCCGGGCATCAGCCGGGACGGCATGGTCACCGTCACCGGCATGTTCCGCGGCCTGTCCCGGGAGGACGCGGTTCGCTACTCCTTCCTGCTGTCCACCCCGGTTATCCTCGCCGCCGGCGTGCTGAAGATCCCGGACCTGTTCGGCCCGCTCGGCGCCGGCATCCACGGCCAGGTCCTGGCCGGCAGCCTGCTGTCCGGCCTCGCTGCCTATTTTTCGGTCCGGTTCCTAGTCCGTTACTTCAGCAAGGCTCGGTCCCTGGTCCCCTTCGCCATCTACTGCCTTATCGCGGGCCTGGGCAGCCTCGCCTGGTTCGCCATCCGCTGATCACGCAGGAAGCCGGCTAGGCGTTCGCCCGGCATAGCACACGGGACAGGATGCCCGTCATGCCCTCGGCCGTGGCGTTCGTGGCGTCCGCGGCGCGCCAGGCGACGAAGCCGTCTGGCCGGACGAGGACCGCGCCGTCCGGGGAGATCCCGTAGGCGGCACAGAAGCCAGAGTCCGCGTCCGCGAGTTCACCGGCCGCCTGCTCCCCGGCCTCTCCGTCGGCCACCTGGTAGGCGTCGAGCCCGACGCCCAGCGGGCGCGCTGCGTCGCGTGCCAGGTCACACCATGCGGCGCCGCGGGCGCCCGTCAGCAGGACGAAGTTCCCGCCGAACAGGTCGAGCGTGGACAGCCGCGTGCCCCCGCGGCGCAAGAAGACGTGCGGCGCTCGCGAGCCTGGCTGACCCGTGCAGTCGCGCGGGTGCTGGTGCTGCGGCCGGTCGCCGCCCGGTTCGGCGATGATGGCGGGTGAGTCGTAACGGTAGCCGAGTTCCAGGTAGAGGTCGTCAACGACCGGCTGCGCGTCCGCGGTGCCGAGGTACGGCGCCACCCGGGTGACGTACCGCGCGTAGGACTGCTCAACGGTGAACTCGCCGACCGGCCGCCGTTCCGCGTCGTACGTCGCCAGCAGGCCCGGCCCCGCGGTCCCGTTCAGCACGAGCGCGAGTTTCCAGGCGAGGTTGTGCGCGTCCTGGACGCCGGTGTTGCCGCCGAAGCCCCCGTTCGGCGGGACCACATGCACGGCATCGCCGGCCAGGAAGACCCGCCCGTCGGAGTACTTGTCGGCGACATCGGCGACGGCCTGCCAGGTCGCGATGTCCTCGATGACCAGCGGCATCCCCGGAACGCCGATCGCCGCGCGCAGCAGTTCGAACGCGCGGTCCTTCGTAATCCCCTCGGCGACGTTCGCCCAGGGCGCCTCCGGGTAGGCCGCCACGATCTCGGGGCGGGCCGTGTCTCCCACGAGGTTCACCACGAGGAAGCCGCCGTTGCCGCTGCGGTCTAGGCGGAAGAACCCGCGCAGCACCGGGTTGGTGACGTAGTGGACGCCCTGATTCCGGCCGGCCAGCAGCGGCGCTAGGTCCCGCTCCGCGCGGAAGTAAATGGTGATGCTGTTCGACAGCACGCCGTGGCCGCGCATGCCGATGCCCAGCCGGTTCCTGACGGGGCTGCGGTTGCCGTCGGCGGCGACCGCGTACCGTGCCCGCACCCGGGACTGAGTCCCTGTCGCCGCGCCGGTGAGCACCGCGGTTATGCCGTCACCGTCCTGCTCCAGGCTGGTGCATTCGGTGCGGTATCGCGTCCGCGCGCCCAGCGACTCGGCGTGTTCCCGCAGGATCGGCTCGAGCGCGTCCTGGTTGATGAACAGCCGGATCGTCGGGCTGAACTCGGCGACGCCGGTGTTGAGGTCGGTGAAGTAGGTGGCGATCTCCCGCCCAGCCAGGGACTCGACGTTGCTGATCCCGCCGTCCGGCGGGTACTGCTCACGCGACTTGCGCCGGACGGTGTCCTCCAGTCCCGCGGACCGCAGGATCTCCAGGGTGCGCAGGTTGAAATGCCCGGCACGGGGGTGGATCGCGGTACCGGAGTGGCGCTCCACCACGAGCGACTCGACTCCGTGCCGCGCGAGGAACAGGGCCGTGGACAGGCCCACCAGGCTCCCGCCGACGATCAGTACGGGGACCTGGATTTCTTCGTCTTGTCCGGTCACGGCCTGATCGTAGGACTGCCACTTGATATTCGGCCAACGGAACTTGTGAATGCAGAACATTGCTGAACTGAATAATCATTGGTAGGCAAGGCGTCATGGATCTGGCTGGAGTAGACCTCAACCTCTTGGTGGCGTTCGACGCGCTGATGGACGAGCGCAGCGTGACCCGGGCGGCGGCCCGGCTCAGCCTGAGCCAGCCGGGCATGAGCAACACGCTCGCCCGGCTGCGCAAGCTGTTCGGCGATCCCCTGCTGGTCCGCGACGGCTTCACGCTGGTACCCACGCCGCGGGCCGATGCGCTCCGGCAGCCTGTTCGCGACGCGCTGGCCATCATCCGGGCAGCGCTCGATCAGCGAACCGGCTTCGATCCCGCGACGGACCGGGCGACCTGGACTGTGAGCTGCTCCGACTACAGCCTGCTCATGCTCATCGGCCCGCTGGTGCGGCGGCTGGCCGCCGCGGCACCCGGGGTCACCATCCGGGTCCTGCCGCGCTCGCCCGATCCGGTCGGGCTGCTGCGCGAGGGCGCGGCCGATCTTGTCATCGAGCCCGAGGAGATCATGCCCGACGCGCAGCTGGACAGCCAGCGGCTGTTCGCCGACCGGTGGCTGTGCTGCGTCTGGGCGGGCAACTCGGCCGTCGGCGACCGGATGACCATGGACGACTACCTGCGGATCGGGCACCTCGTCTACTCGGTGGGCCGCGTGCAGCCGGCCTCGATCGTCGACCAGCACCTCGAGCGGTCCCGGGTGCCGCGCCGCATCGAGTTCACCGTCGAGAGCTTCCTGCTGGCGCCGTTCCTGCTGGAGGGCACCGACCTGGTGACCGTCGTGCCGGAACGGGCCGTACCGCACCTGCGGCGCACCGCCGCCATCCGGGTGCTTGATCCGCCCG
>NZ_JBARCR010000206.1:0-12029 GCF_049794275.1 Trebonia sp. | reverse complement strand
TCGAGCGGCTTGAAGGCGACGAGCGGCTGTCGGGATACCAGTACCTGCCCGCGATCAAGGCGGACCTGCTGAGCCGGCTGGGTCGTCCCGTGGAGGCCGCCGCGGCCTACCGTCAGGCGTTCGACCTAGCGGCGAACGAGGCCGAGCGCGCGTTCCTCGGTCGTATGGCTCGGGCTGAGGAACCGCGAGGTGGCGGAGCGGCTAGGGCTGGCTCAGGGTTTCGCTAGTGAGCAAGGACCGAGATCGCTACCTGGTCGCTGCGCCGCGCCGTTTTTTAGCCTTTAGCCGTGCCTACCGCTTGCGGGCCTTCCAGACTTCTTCGCATGGCCATCGCCGCGCCCAGTCGAGGGTGACGAACGGATACGTGGTGGTGGCGCCGGGCCCGGGCCGTAGCTCGAGGAGATCTTCCACCTCCAGCCCGCAGCCGCGCAGCAGCCGGATCATGTCGCCGTGGCCGAGGTGGAACTCCACCGACTCATCATCGGGCCATTCGAACCGGTGCATGCCGAAGAACGGCCGCAGCAGCCGGTCGGTGGCGGGCTGATCTTCGGCGTCCGGCACGGTGAGCATCAGCAGCACCGAGTTCAACAGGAAGATCAGCTCCCCGCCGGGGCGCAGCAGCCGGGCGGCCTCGGGAATCCAGCGGTATGGATCACACCAGATGCTGGCGCCGTATTCGGAGATCGCCAGGTCGAAGCTGGCGTCGGCGAAGGGCACCCGTTCGGCGCTGGCGTGGACGAGCGGGAACCGCAGCCCGAACCGGTCCTGCAGCTGACGGGCGGTGGCCAGTTGCGCCGCGGAGTTGTCCAGGCCAGCCGGTCGCGCGCCGCGGCGGGCCAGCCAGGCCGAGATGTACCCGGTGCCGCAGCCCAGCTCGATGCTGTCCCGGCCGGCCACGTCAGCGGACAGGAGGCCGACCTGTGCCTCAGGGATGCTCCACAGGCCCCAGCTCGGCTCGGCCGCGGCCCACCGGCGCAGGCCCGGTCCCGCGTAGTCGGCCGCCCACCGGTCCCACGCTGCACGATTGCGCAGCACATGATCAGCGGTCCCAGTCACAGCCGTCAGCATGGGTGTCTGTCCGCCACGTCGTCAACTCAATATCCTCGACGCCGTGATCGCACTCGGCGGCGTTACCGGGCGTGGCTATGCCGGGTCGTCGTCTGCCATGTAGGAGTGGCCTGGCCAGTACGGCCATTCCTCGAACCAGGTGGCACGGCCGTCACCGGCGAACCGGATGATCCACAAGTCGCGGTATTCCTGGTCAGGCGGATCTCCGTAGTGGACCTCGGCCCGGACCACCGCCACCGGTTCGTCGACCGCAACGATGTCGGTGGTCATCGTGAAGACCTCGTCCGGGTCCTCTCGTTCCTCCTCCCACATCCGCTTGATCGCGTCCAGGCCGGTAACGGGCTGTTCGTAGGGGGACTGCGAGTAGACGGCGTCGCCGGTGAACAATGCCGCCAGGCCGTCGGCGCCCGGCGCCCGCCACGCGGTCTCGTATCCCGCCAGCCACTTGCCCACCGATTCACGGTCAATCACCTGCCTCATGATGCCCCTGCCGCCACGCCGGCCAACCGGTGGGGTCCCGGCGGTGGGATCATGTGCGCGTGCCGGACGACAACCTTTCCTGGCCTGAGGTCGCTGCGCGCCTTGCCGCCGCGCGTAGCTACTGGCTGTGCACCACGACGCCCTCGGGTGCCCCGCACGCGGCCCCGGTGTGGGGAGTGGTGCTGGACGGCACCCTGTACCTGTACACCGAGCGCCGCACCGTGAAAGCTCGCAACCTCGCCGCCGACCCGCGCCTTGTGGTGCACCTGGAAAGCGCTCAGGACGTGCTGATTGTGCGCGGCACCGCCGAGGATATTGGAACCCCTGCCCAGGTCCCCGAGGTGGTGGCGGCCCTGTCGGCGAAATACCCCAGCGAGGAGGACCGGCAGTACCTGCCGGCCGCCGACCCCGCTTTCGACGTCGTCTACGCCATCAGACCGCAGTCGGCGAGGACATGGCGCCTGCCCGATTTCGAGGGCTCACAGCGCGGGTGGAGATTGCCGCCCGGGCCGTAGGACCCCGAGAATGGGCGGGTGCCGTATTTCGCCGGGCCGGTAGCCGACGAGCGCGACGCGCTGCTGACCTTTCTGGCGGTGCCACGCACGGCGCTGCGGGCAGCGGTGTTCGGGCTGACCGACGAGCAGGCGCGCAGCCGTCCGGCCGTCAGCGCCCTGTGCCTGGGCGGGCTGGTCAAGCACGCAGCCCGCACGGAGCGCCGGTGGGTTGTCGCCGGCATAGCCGGGCAGCCGCTGCCCGGACTGTGGCCGATCGAGGACTGGCCGGCCGACTTCCAGCTGACCGGGGAGGAGTCTCTGGACGGCGTGCTCGGCTACTACGCCGAGACGGCGGAGCTCACCGCGCGGATCGTCGCGGCAGTCGGTGACCTCGGGCAGCCGTCGGCAGTCAACCCGGAGCAGTCGGTCCGCTGGGTGCTCTTCCACCTGATCCAGGAGACCTCGCGCCATGCCGGGCATGCCGACATCATCCGCGAGGCGCTCGACGGCAGGCGCGGCGGCCAACTGCTGGATGCCTACGAAGCCGGATAGATGGCAGCGATCCGGCTCGGAACCCCCGCTGACCTGTCGGCATGTTCCGGTGTCTATCGTCGGGCGTCGTTGTCCAACGCAGGCGACCGTGACAACCTGCTGGCACACCCGGAGTACCTGATCCTGGGACCGGAGGGACTGGCCGAGGGCCGCATGTACGTCGCCGAGGAGGATGGTTCCGTCGTCGGCTTCGCCACCTGGGCCGGAGAACCTGGCGGCACCATCGAGCTGGAAGACGTGTTCGTTGACCCGGACTGGAGGCGGCGCGGGATTGCCACTGCCCTGCTCGGCCACGTCGTGGACGTCTTGCGGGCACGGGGCGTCCGGTACCTGGAGGTGACCGCCAACCCTCATGCGGAGGGGTTTTACAGCGCCGCGGGATTCACCGACTGCGGCGTGGCCGAGACGGTCTTCGGTCCCTCGCCTCGCAAGCGGCTGACGATCGACTGATGATGGGAGCACGTTCGCCTGGAAAGGAGCCTTGATGGACAACCGATTCGAGGTCACGGTGAGTGCTGGGACCATGAGGTCCGACTCCAGCGCCGCCGTTCGCTTCCCGCACCGATGGACCCCCGGCGGCGTCACCGTGGAGGCCGATTTCACCGGCGCGCACCTGCTGCATCTTGCGGCGGCCGGCTGCGTCCTGAATGACATCTACCGCGAAGCCGAGTCGCTGGGAATCGACGTGAGCGGGGTCCGCGTGACCGCCGCGGGCGGGTTCGACACGACGACCTGGCAGTCCACGGGCATCGACTACTCGGTCGAAGTCAGCTCCGATGCCTCCGCCGATAAGCTCGCGCACCTGCTCGAGGTGGTGGATCAGGTGGCGGAGATTCCGCAGGCCATCCGAGCCGGCGCCAGCGTCCGGCGGGCCAGTTCTTGCTGACCACGCTCAACGTCCGGCTTCTCCCGGACGGGCGTCTCGCTGCGAAGGCCTACGGCCGGCCGGCTGCCGCGCCGCCCGCCCGCACCGGTGCGCCCTACTGGATGGAAGGGTGAACTTCGTGACGCCCGAACCTCACGATCCCCGGGATCCGCTAGGTCTCGCGAGTGACGCACCGCTGCTGGATGGCTGGCTGCGGTTTCGCGCTGCTGTCGATGCGGGCACCACGATGCCGTTCACGATCCCGGGCCACAAGCAGCGTACGCACCTCGTGGGCGACGTGGTGCGCGGTGATGTGCCGCTGTATGCGGGCCTGGACACCATGAAGCAGGACGGTGGGTTGCTGGTGAAGGCCGAACAGCGGGCGGCGGCCGCCTGGGGCGTGGACTGGTGTCGGCTGTCCGTCGCCGGCGCAACGCACGCCAATCAGGCCGCCGTTCTCGCCCTCGGCAGACCCGGGCAGGACGTCGTCATCACCCGTACCCTCCATCGCTCGCTGCTGCTCGGCATCGTGTTGGCCGGACTGCGGCCAGTGTGGGTCCGGCCCGAACTGGACGCCGCCACCGGGCTGCCCGGTGCCGTGCCAGTCGCCGCCGTCGAGGCCGCACTCGCCGCGCACCCCGGCGCCTGCGGCGTCGTGCTCGGCGATCCGTCGTACATCGGTACGCGCTCCAACATCACCGCGCATGCGGCAGCCGCGCACGCCGCCGGCGTGCCGCTCGTCGTGGACGCCGCCTGGGCGGCCCATTTCGGATTCTCACCGGCGGTGCCGTCGCACGCGCTCACCCTCGGCGCAGATGCCCTCATCACTAGCGCGCATAAGACGTTGCCGGCGTGGAGCCAGGCCGCGCTGCTGCTCGCCCGCACCCGGCGATCCGGCGGCCTGCTCGACCCCGACCGGCTGGAGCGCGGCTTCGACGCCACCCATACCACCAGCCCGGCCGGAGCGATCCTCGCTAGCACGGACGCCGCCCGGGCGTTGCTACAGCACCACGGTGCCGACCTGATTGGCCGGCTCGTCGAGTTGGTGCGGGACGCCCGCGAGCGGCTCGCCGCCGTCCAGGGGCTCGCCGTCGTGACCGACCGCCCGGACGGGCACCCCGCCGGACCGCTCCACGTCGACCCGGCCAAGCTCGTCGTGCTGCTCGCCGGTACCGGCGCACACGGGCACGCCGTCGAAGCAGACCTGCTCGCCGCGGGCATTCCCCTGGAAATGGCCGATCGTGACGTTCTGGTCCCCATGGTGACACTGTCGGACGACAAACCCTCCGTGACCCGCCTGGTTGACACCTTGGTGGCCGCTATCGAGAAGCACCGCGGCGAACCGCGGAAGGCTGCCCCGGCCACCGCGTGGACCGTCGAGCCAGCCACCGCGACCGACCCTCGCAGCGCATTCTTCGCCCGCCACGAGACCGTTTGCGCGGCAACCGCCGTGGGCCGGGTGAGCGTCGAACTGATCGCTCCGTACCCGCCGGGCGTCCCCGTCCTCGCACCAGGAGAGGTGATTTCCGCGGCCGCGCTCAACGCACTCCAAGCTACGCTCGTCGACGGCGGCCGTATCGCCTATGCGTCCGATCCGACCCTGGCGACTATGCAGGTCATCGCCAGCTAGCCCCGTCGCCGCGTCCTTACTGGCGATCTCAATTGCACCAGCCGGGCGTGCGGCAGCAACCAGCCGGGCGGCCATAGGCGTCATGGTGCCCGGTCTGATGCTTCTGACGATCATCGGCGCCGAGGCGGCGGGACGCGAACGATAGCATCTGTGGACAAGGACAGCTACCCGTGGGTGCCGGTCCATGAGTGAGGCAAGCTCCGTTCATCGTCGATTAGGAGCCACCGACATGACCCTCTTCCAAAGAGCGCACGACATACTCGCGGCCAAGACCAACAAGGCGCTCGACGCCGCGGAGCAGCCCGACGAGATGCTGGATCTGTCCTACGAGCAGATGCTCGATCAGCTCACCAAGGTCCGCCAGGCCCTGGTTACCGTCGCCGCCTCGCGCAAGCAGATCGAGCTGCAGGAACAGCAGCTGCAGCATTCGGCTGATCACCTCGAAGAGCAGGCCAAGGCGGCACTGGGGCTTGGCAAGGAGGACCTGGCACGGGAGGCCCTGCAGCGCAAGGCGGCGGCCCAGACGCAGATCGACGGCATGGAATCGCAGCATCAGCAGCTCAACGAGGAACAAGAGAAGCTCGAGCAGACGCTGGCGGCGCTGCAAGAGAGGGTCAACCAGTTCCGGACGCAGAAGGAGACACTGAAGGCCCAGTACACCGCGGCGAACGCGGAGGCCTCAGTGAACGAGAGCGTCGCTGGAATCTCCAGCACGCTCGGGGATTCAGGCGCGGCGTTGCAGCGAGCGCAGGACAAGATCGCCAACATGCAGGCGCGGGCCGGCGCGCTGGACGAACTGCTCCAGTCTGGCGTGCTCGAGGATGTCGGCGGCGACACCGACGACATCCAGAAGGAACTCGACGAGGCCGGATCGTCGGCCGACGTGGACCGCGAACTCGCCACGCTCAAGGCCCAGATCGGTCCGGCCAGCCCGACGCCGGAGCTGCCAGCGGCTGATCGTTAGCGGATTACGCGTGGAAGGTCGTGACGGGCACCCCTGCAACCGTGGCTATCGCGGCGCAGCGGCTGACCGGCAGGTTACGACGCAGGCCGGGAGCCGGATCACGCTCAGCGGCTGGGCCTGGCCGGTGCTGCCGCCGGGCGACCATGTCCGGACCTGGCCACGGCCGGGCCCGCCGCGGGTCACTTGCCGGCGGCCGCGGATTGGGGTACCTACGGCGGGGGTACCAGTAGGCACACAGACGGTGCTGTGCCGATGTGCGGGGAGGGCCGGATGCGGATCAGCGAGGTGCTTCGCGTCAAGGGCGCGCACGTGGTCACCGTCCCCCCAGACACGACGGTGCGCCGTCTGCTGGCGGTGCTGGCCGAGCACCAGATCGGCGCGGTGGTCATCTCTGCCGATGGCGCGTCGGTCGACGGGATCGCCAGCGAGCGGGACATCGTGCGGGCGTTGGCCGTGCGCGGCGCCGCGGTAATGTCTGCGCCGGTCACGGCCATCGGCACCGCCGATGTGCACACCGTCACGCCGGACACCGCGCTGGAGGACGTCGCGCGGATGATGACCGAGCGGCGGGTGCGGCACGCGCCGGTCGTGGTGGACGGCGCCCTGCGCGGCATCGTGAGCATCGGCGACGTGGTGAAGAGCCGCATCGACGAGCTGGAAACGGAGCGGGCCGCGCTGACCGACTACATCACAGGCAGCCGCTAGCACCCCGGATCCGGCGCCGCGCTGCGGACGCACTTCAGTCAGCCGCTCACCATCGCTGCCAGCCTCGACTGCCCCGTGCGCCGGATGCACGGTGATGCCGCCAATCGTCATCATCTGCGGGGCGGCTGCCTGCTGTGCGGGAGGCCTTCCCATGGCCCGGGCTGCGCTGAACGCCGCGGTATGCCGCGCTTCGCGTGCCATGCGCTACGGCGGGCCCGCGTAGAGCCGGCTCGCCGTCGCGTGATCTCGCGGGCCGCCGCAATACCCCACGCCGCAGACTAAAGCTATGACCATCCAGCTCATCAACCCGGCGGACCTGCCCCCTCAGGCCACCTATACCCAAGTCGTCGTCGCGGCCGGGACCGCCATGGTGTTCATCGCCGGCCAGGAACCTGAAGACGTCCACGGCAACTCGGTCGCCCCCGGCGACCTTGCGGGCCAGGCCCGCCAGGTCTACGCGAACCTGGGCCGCGCGCTCACCGCGGCAGGCGCCCGCCCCGATCAGGTCGCCAAGCTCACCATCTACGTGGCGGGCTACACATCGGACTACCTGCCGGTCATCGAGCAAGCCAGGGTGGAGCTATTCGGGCGCCACAAGCCCGCCGACACGCTCATCGGCGTAGCGCGGCTGGCCCGGCCCGAGTTCCTCATCGAGGTCGACGCGATCGCGGTGAAGTGAGGATCCGCCCGCTGCCGGAAGAAGGCGCGCCAGCCGAACGCCGGGGCCTCGTCGAGCCTCGACCCGGCCAGGGAACCACGCGTGACCCCTACTCCGCGTGATCGGCGTCCGCCGGGCATCTGGTAACGCTAATAGAGTGGGCATATGGCGGAACTAGGAGACTACAAGATCAATTATGAGCCGTTGTTCGGTCCGCTTCAGCTCATCGACGTTGGTGAGGTGATCAAGAGGGCGGACCACCCCTGGTACAACCAGACCCTGATAGAGGTTGGCGGTGTCTCGCTCCGCCTGGGCGTGTTCGCGGGTGGCGAGTACCACTGGCACAAGCACCAGGAGCAAGACGAGTTCTTCTACGTCATCGACGGTCGCCTGCGTATCGAACTCGAAGGTCGTGACCCAGTGGAACTGGCTGCCGGTATGGCATTCTCGGTTCCGCGCGGGATGCTGCACCGTCCGGTGGCACTCGAGCCCACGCGGGTGCTGATGATCGAGGAATCCGGAGTAGCAGTCACCGGCGATTGACCGGCCGCGACAAGCCCGGCAACCAGGCCCGGAGCTAACATCCGCCTGATTACGCGCGCCTCGAGGGCGGTCCGGGCTCTTGAGCCGGCGCGTACAAAGCAATCCGTTATGCGCAGTCGGAGTCACGAATTCCTGTGGGCATTCATATTCGGCCGCAAGACGCCCCGGCTCAACGTCAAGGCCCCGCACCGGTGCCCGCCCGCGAGGATGGCGGCGCGGGCGGCGCGCCGCCCCGCCGGTGAGTTTTCTACATACGGCCTTCACAGGAACTGCACGGCGATTTCACGCATCGCCGATAGGTATGGCTAACCACCGATCAACGGCACAGCGCGTGCGCCGGGCATATGCGGCCTGGCGCGAGCGACTGGGGTCGGCGGGCAGGACGTAGGCTGGCGCTGGTACCCGGGGGGCCGGAGCTGACGGCCGCCGGGGTGGCCCCGGCGGCCGAGGTTCCACACAAGCAAGGGAAGAATTCCGAGATGATGCCTCTTCCTGTCGTGCTGGCCGTGGACGAGGGCCGGGACGCCCTCGGTGCCGTCGAGGCTCAGCTGATTCAGCGGTACGCCCATGACTATCGCGTCGTCTGCCTGGGCGATCCAGGCGTGGCGCTGCAGAAGCTGACGGAGCTGGCGCACGCCGGAGAGGATGTAGCGCTGGTACTCGCCAGGATGCCGTGGCCGGATGTTGCCCGCGGCGGGCTACTTGAGCGCGTCCGGGAGCTCCACCCGCACGCAAAGCGCGCGCTGCTGGTTCCGCCGGATGTCTGGGCGGACAAGTCGACCGCGGACGCGGTACGTGCCTCGGTCGGCTCCGGCGGCGCGGACTACTACGTGGTCAGGCCGGCAGGCTCGCCGGATGAGGTCTTTCACGAGGCCGTTTCGAGTTTTCTCCTAGAGTGGGCGACCGAGCGGCGCACCGTGCCGCACACCGTCCACATCGTCGGCGAGGCCTGGTCGGGCAGAGCCTACGAGCTCAGGGAGGTCTTCGGGCGCTGCGCGGTCCCGCACGCCTTCTGCCTCGCGGACTCGGATGAAGGACGTGAGTTCCTGGCCAAGGCAGGCCCTCACGCGAAGCTTCCGCTCATGGTCCTTCCCGACGGCCGTGTCTTGAGCGACCCCTCCAATGCTGAAATCGCGGAGGCTGCCGGGGCCCCGCGCGACTTCGACGAGGTCAGCTACGACGTCGTCATCGTCGGCGCGGGCCCGGCGGGCCTGTCAGCAGCCGTCTACGGCGGCGCCGAGGGGCTGCGCGTCCTCGTGGCCGACGAAGGCGGGATCGGCGGACAAGCCAGGTCTAGCTCGCTCATCCGCAACTACCTGGGCTTCCCCAAGGGAGTCAGTGGCAGCCGGCTTGCCGAGCAGGCCTACGAGCAGGCATCTGTGTTCGGGGCAAGCTTCGTGTTCATGCACCGGGTGACCGCGCTCGCCCGTTCAGGACAGTTGCTGGCTGTCTCACTTGCGGGCGGCCGGCGGGTGACCGCCAGAACGGCAATCCTCGCCACCGGTGCCACCTACCGTCGCTTGGGTGTACCCGCGCTGGAGGCATTGCATGGCGCGGGCGTCCATTACGGTGGCCCGGTCTCCGAAGCTCCTGCGGTGAGCGGCAAGGAAGCTTACGTTGCTGGCGGCGGGAACTCCGCCGGCCAGGCGGCCCTGCATCTCGCACGGTACGCGAGACGGGTCGTCCTCCTCGTGCGTGCACAGTCACTCAACGCCGGGATGTCGGATTACCTCATCCGGGAAATCGAGGCCACGCCGCATATAGATGTGCACACCGGCACTGCAGTGGTCGGCGGAGGCGGCGAGGGCCGTCTGCAGCAGCTAGTGCTGCGCGATAGCCGCACGGGCGAACACAGGACCGTCGCGGCCGACGCGTTGTTCGTGCTGATCGGAGCACATCCCCACACCGACTGGCTGCCCCCGCAGGTAACAAGAGACGCTGACGGGTTCCTGCTCACGGGCGAGGAGCTCCCGGACGGCTGCAACTGGCCGCTGCAGCGCCGACCGTACTCGCTTGAGACAAGCATGCCAGGTGTCCTCGCAGCCGGAGACGTGCGGCACTCTTCGGTCAAGCGCGTCGCGTCCGCGGTGGGAGAGGGCTCGATCGCCATCCAGCTCATCCAGACTCTCCTCGCCGACAAGCGGCTGGGCGCCGGGCGGCCGCCGGAGACGGCGGCTCCAATGGCCGACGGGTCTCCTCCCCGTAGGCTCACGGCACAAGGCGAGCGCACTTCCAGCCAGGCGGAATGAATCCGGAAGTCCCCTCTAGCACCGGCGCTTGCCCAGGCTCTCCCGACCACCCTGGACATCGGGAATCCGTGCCCCGCCATCCACCCGGGCCAAATCACCAGGCCCGGGCAGGGTACGCAACTCGGTCGCATTGGTGGATCAACCAAGAACTATGCAGCGAGCCTGGAGCGGGCGAGGCATGACGGCTAGGCGATTAGCTGCAGATACTTGAATGCGCACGGGTCTGGCGCTGTGGGTGGCAGAGAGAGAGGCACATGACCGAGCCTGAAGAGCCCCAAGCTGAGGCAGCCGACTACGACATCATGCCGCTTCTCCAGCCGCTCCAGGTTCGCGGCTTGCAGTTGCGGAACCGGTTCGTCATGCCGGGCATGCAGCGCTACTGGTGCGCTGACGGCGCACCGGACCAGCGGCTGCGCGAGTACTACCGCCGCCGCGTGCTGGGCGGCGTTTCACTGGTTATCTCCGAGTCGTGCGCCGTCGATCACCCGAGCGCCACGAAGAACCCCACGTTCGCGCGGATCTCACCCGGCACGCGCGAGGCGTGGCGAAGGTGCGTCGCTGGTGTTCACGAGGCCGGCGGCGCCATGTTCTTGCAGCTGTGGCACCAGGGCGCGGTCAACTACGGCGGGGACGCGGAAAGTAATCCGGACTTCGTCGCGCTGAGCCCGTCTGGCCTGTCGCATCCGGGTGAGACGTTCGGCCGCGCCGCCACGGAGGCTGAGCTGAACAGCATCAAGCGCGCCTTTGTCCGAGGCGCCCTTGACGCCGCGGAGATCGGTGCCGACGGCGTGGAGCTCCACGCGGCCCACGGTTTCCTGCTCGACCAGTTCCTGTGGCCGGGGACCAACCTGCGCACCGACCGGTACGGCGGGCCGGCGATCACCGGTCGCGCGACGTTCGTCGCCGAGGTGGCCCGGGCGGTGCGCGAGGCGACCGGGCCTGACTTCGCCATCTCCATCCGCATCTCGCAGTGGAAGGAGTCCGACTATGACGCGAAGATCGTCAGGGAGGCTGGCGAGCTCGGGCAGCTGGTCTCCATGCTGCGGTCAGCGGGAGTGGACATATTCCACGCGTCGACGCGACGGTTCTGGACGCCCGAGTGGAAAGGCTCGGACCTCGGCCTGGCGGGCTGGGTGAAGTCGTTCACCGACGCGCCGGTCATCGCCGTTGGCAGCGTCGGCCTCGACATCGACGTGATGGCTTCGCTGGACGGCCAGGAAGGCCGACCGACCGGCGCAAGCCGGATTGCCGAGCTGATGCGCCGCTTCCAGCGCGGCGACTTCAACCTAGTCTCTGTCGGCCGCAGCCAGATCGGCGATCCGGAATGGGTCACGAAGGTCGCTGATCACCGGATCCCTGACATTAGGCCGTTCCGCTCAGGCGACCCCTGGCTCAGCCACGACGTCGTGACGACGTGACGATCAGGATGGGCAGCTTGAGTCCCCTATGACCACGCGCGATCCGCCGCTGTGCGCGGCAGCTGCTCCATGACAGGTCCGCCTCGAGTCCGCGCAGAGCTGGCCGATCTGGGCGCGTCCGTGGTCGGCTATGAACTCAGCTCATAGCCGCGCTTGAGCCCCGCGCGGGGTGGTGGCGTAGTCCTCGATGCAGGTCGCGACCGCCGTCTTGGCCGCCGTACCGGTGCAGGCAGGGCCGCGGCGCCGCTGGCATGTCTATGGGCTGGCGGCGTCTCCTGCCGGATGGGGTGCCGAGCCCGCGAGCGGGGTGTCGTCGAGGTACCTGATCTCGTAGACGCGCTCGGTGAACTTCCAGCCGCCCGACGTGCGCTGGTAACGGTCGTGGTAGATGCCATAGTTCAGC
>NZ_JBARCR010000205.1:0-4988 GCF_049794275.1 Trebonia sp. | reverse complement strand
CGGCGAACGCGCCGGCCGTCACCACGAAGCCGGGCGGGACCGCGACGCCAGCCCGGGCCAGGAACCCCAGGCTGGCACCCTTCCCGCCCGCCTCGGCCGCGGACGACGCGTCCGCCAGCGGTACAACCAACGAAGCAGGCGTCATCTAAAGCACCCGCACCGTGCCCCGGTCGCCGTCCACCCGGACCCTGTCGCCGGTCCTGATCCGCTTGGTCGCGTCGCCGCACCCGACGACCGCCGGCATGCCGTACTCGCGGGCGACGATCGCCGCGTGCGACATGGACCCGCCGATGTCTGAGACCGCCGCCTGGATCTTGGCGAACACCGGCGCCCACGACGGGGCGGTCACCGGGACGACGAGAATCTCGCCCTCGCGCAGCGAACCGATCTCGGCCACGTCGTGCAGCACCCGCGCGATCCCCTCGACGACCCCGGACGACGCCGCCACGCCGACGACCTCGTCGGGATCGGGGTTGAGCCAGGACTCGATCCGCTCCTGGGTGATGCCCCAGAGCATCCGGACCGCCGGGTCGTTCAGCGCCTCGGGCACCGGGCCGAGCGCCGCCGGCGGTGACCAGTCTTTCAGCACCTTGATCATCCGCTTGCGCTCGGCGATGATCGGCTGGAAGTGCCCGGCGCCCAGCGGCGGCGACCCGGCCGCCCAGGCGAGGGAGAGGTCGGAGAGCGCCAGGTCGATCTCGGTGTGGTGCAGGTGGAACACGTCGTCCGCTTCGGTCAGGACGCCGACGCGGGCGAGCAGCGCGCCGAACTCCTTGATCTTCTGGAAGAACCGCGTCGTGAACCAGTGCTCGCAGTAGAACTTGTGGTCCTCGACGAACGGGAACACGAGCCGGCACAGCCCGAGCATCTGGTCGAAGGCGGCCTTCTCGTCGTCGGTCGGCAGCAGCTCGCGGTACCCGGTCGCGATCCGCTCCCGCTCGGCCATCAGCTGCTTGGTCGGCCGCGGCGCGATGCCGCCGGCCTTGACCGCGGCCACGTACCCGGGCAGGGCGGTGAACGGCACGGTGAGGTCGTCGTTCCAGGACAGGTGGTGGTGGTAGAAGCCGTCGCCTGAGGAGACGTGGAACCACGGGTCACGGGCCTTGGCGAACTCGTCCAGCCACTTCGCGCCTGCCTCGCCGCGGGTCTCCAGCGCGGCCAGCACATCGGCCGCGACGGCACCCTCGACGAACAGGTCGTCGACGCCGAGTTCGACCGCGAGCCGGGCCAGGGCCTTCAGCTCGTCGTCGGGCCGGTACATGATCACGTCGATCCCGGCCACCATGCGCGCCACCGTCTGGTCGCTGATCTCGGGGAACGCCTGCTGGCAGAACTGGAAGAACACCACGTACGCGCCGTAGCCGAGCATCAGCATCTCGGTGTGGTGGTGCCACATCTTGGAATACAGCGCCAGGCACTTGTTGAAGTTCTCGACCAGGTAGTGGTTCTGGGCGACGCCGCGCGACTCGAAGACCACGTCGTCGTCTTCCCACTCAGGCAGCTGCGGGACCTGGATGCCCTCGATCTCCGCGATCAGCCCGCGCAGCCGCTCCTTCCAGCCCTCGTACAGCGAGTCCCAGTGCTCGAAGTAGTAGCCGGCCCGCGGCCCGAACACCTCCGCGCGCCGCCCGATCTCCGCGGGATCGAGCACCGGGTTCGCGGTGATGTAGACCCGGCCGTTCACGATCCGGTGCTCGATGCCCAGCGTCGTCGGGAACACGAACAGCCGCGCGGTGTTCGCGCCGATCGCCTGGTACGGGATCTCCGAGGTGACCGAGTCGAACGCCGGTATGGGCTCGGGGAAGTGCATCGAGTTGTAGAACCAGAATCGCTTGTCGTCGTCGGGCTGGAAGCGCGTGAAGTACTGGTACATGGATCGCCAGTTCTCCGCGCCGGGCACGTCGGCTATCTGCGAGGGGAGCGGGAAGCCTTGCTGTTCCGTCATCGGAACCCCCTGGGTCACGGTTCTGCCTGGATCGTGTAGTCGTGCTGGGTGCGCGCGTAGTCGATGAACGCGTCGAGGGACGACGGGTCGGCCATCGCGCTCGTGTTGGCGGCCTGCTCCGGGGGCGTGCCCAGGAGGATCTTGCGGACCGGCACCTCGAGCTTCTTGCCGGTTATCGTCGTGGGGATCGCGGGCACCTGGATGATCTTGTCGGGGATGTGCCGCGGGGTGTACTCGCGGCGCAGCCGCGTCTTGATCTCATTCTCGATCCGGTCGTCCAGCGTCACGCCGTCGGCCAGCATGACGAACATCGGCATGAAGAACTGCCCGCCAGGCAGGTCGAGGTTGACCACGATCGCGTCGTCCACCTCGGGGATGCCCTCGAGGACGTTGTAGATCTCGGCGGTGCCGATTCGCACCCCGAACCGGTTCAGCGTCGCGTCCGAACGCCCGAGCACGAAGCAGCCGCCGCGCTCGTTGACCTTGAAGAAGTCGCCCTGCCGCCAGACGCCGGGCCAGGTGTCGAAGTAGGTGGCCTTGTACCGGGTCATCTGCTCGTCGTCGCCCCAGAACTTCACCGGCATCGACGGCATCGGCTTCGTGATCACCATCTCGCCGACCTCGTTCACGACGATCTCGCCGTCGTCGTTGAACGCGTACGCCGCGACGCCGAGGTTGCGGTGCTGGTGCTCACCGGCGTAGACGGGCAGCGTCGGGGAGCCGCCGGTGAACCCGCAGCACATGTCGGTGCCGCCGCTGCCCACGTGCAGCCACAGGTCCCGCTTGACGTTGCGCAGGAACCACGCGTACACCTCGGGCGAGACCGGCGAGCCGGCCAGCATGCATCCTTTGAGCTGGCTGAGGTCGTACTTGTCCTTCGGCACGACGCCCCGCTTGGCGAGCATGTCCGCGTACGCGGGCGACCCGCCGAACATCGTCACCTTCGCGTCGGCGGCCATCCGCCACAGCGCGTCCGGCTCCGGGTATCCGGGGTTCCCGTCGTACAGCAGCGGCTTGACGCCCAGCGCCAGCGAGCTGACCAGGAAGTTCCACATCATCCAGCCGGTCGTGGTGTAGAAGAACAGCACATCGCCCGGCTTGAGGTCCATGTTCAGCCGCTGCAGCTTCAGCTGCTCGAGGAGGATCCCCCCGTGGCTGTGGGTGATCGCTTTCGGCAGTCCGGTGGTGCCGCTGGAGAACAAGATCCACAGCGGCATTCCGAACGGGCCCGTGTGAAAAGTGAAGTCAATCGCTTCGACCGGGGGGTGGTCGAGCAGGTCATGCCAGTCCTGCGCGTAGTCCGCCGGCGCAGGGATGTCGCGGAACGGCAGGTAGATGACGTGCTCGATGCAGCCGAGCTCCTTGATGATCTGGGTGAGCTCGCCGCTGCGGTCGTAGTCCTTGCCGCCGTACCGGTACCCGCCGGTGCAGATCAGCACCCTCGGCTGCAGCTGCTTGAAGCGGTCCAGCACGCCCCGCCAGCCGAAGTCGGGGGAGACGGACGTCCAGATCGCCCCGATGCTGGTGACGGCCAGCATCGCGGTGACGGCCTCGGGGATGTTCGGCAGCGTGGAGGCGACGCGGTCGCCGGGCTGGACGCCGAGGTTCCGCAGCTGGGTGGCGAGCACGCGGACGTTGTTCGCGAGCTCGTCCCAGGACAGCGGGGTGACCGGCGTGGTCTCCGAGTGGTAGTAGAGCGCGACCTCGCCTTTTCGCTCTTTCGCCAGGACGTTCTGGGCGTAGTTCAGGCGGGCGCCGGGGAACCACTCGGCGCCGGGCATCTCGCTCTTGGCGAGTGATTGAGCCGGCGGCGTCTCGGTGACGATGTCGTTGTAGTCCCAGACCGCCTGCCAGAAGGCGCCGGTGTCGGTCACCGACCAGTCCCACAGCTCGCGATAGCCGGCGAAGTCCAGGTTCCTGGTTTCCTTCAGCCAGCGGATGAACGCGGTGATGTTGGCGTTCGCGACCCGCTCGGGTGACGGCGTCCAGAGCAGGTCACCGGCCTTGACCGGGCCGGACAGCGGATCTATGTCGACTGCCGGCCTGCTCGCGGGCATGTCGGCAGAATGGGCGTCAGCGCTCACACCGCTGAGGTTCGCATAGCGGGCACGGCGTAGGCAATGGAGAAGCGGACGATTCGGTGTTCCCGGTCTTGGTTGCTCGCCCAACACTGCCTGCTCACGCGGTATCCGTGACAGTCGATGCGGCGCTGGACGTGTACCATGCCATGGGTGCTGACCGATTCGCTGACCGCCGTCGACGTGCACGTCCACATCGAGGCCGACGGGCATGGCCACTATTCGCTGGACGACGAGCTGATGGCCGCCTCCGCCAGGTACTTCCGGGCCGATCACGACCGGACGCCGACGCTGCCGCAGATCGCGGAGATGTACCGGTCGCTGTCGATGGCGGCCGTCGTGTTCACCGTGGACGCGGGCACGGCGACCGGGCACCCGGCGCTGTCGTCGGAGGAGATCGCGGATTCGGCGGCCGCGTACCCGGATGTGCTGATCCCGTTCGGTTCTGTGGACCCGCTGCGGGGCCCTGTCGCGGTGTCGCAGGCGCGGTCGCTGGTGCGCGATCACGGGGTGCGGGGGTTCAAGTTCCACCCGTCGCTGCAGGGGTTCTCGCCGGACGACCAGGCGTACTACCCGCTGTGGGCGGAGATCGAGACGCTGGGCGTCCCCGCGCTGTTCCACACCGGGCAGACCGGGATCGGCGCCGGCCTGCCGGGCGGCCGCGGCATCAAGCTGCGGCTGTCTGACCCGATGCTGCTCGACGACGTGGCCGCGGACTTCCCGTCATTGACGGTGATCCTGGCGCACCCGTCGGTGCCGTGGGCGGACGCGTCGATCTCCATGGCGACGCACAAGTCCAACGTGTACATCGACCTGTCGGGCTGGTCGCCGAAGTACTTCCCGCCCGCGCTGGTGCGGGCGGCGAACTCCTACCTGCAGGACAAGGTGCTGTTCGGCACCGACTATCCGCTGCTCACCCCGGAGCGGTGGCTGCGCGACTTCGACACGCTCGACATGAAGCCCGA
>NZ_JBARCR010000204.1:0-7323 GCF_049794275.1 Trebonia sp. | reverse complement strand
GCCCGTGACTGGGCGGCCCGTGACTGGGCGGCCGGTGACTGGGCGGCCGGTGACTGTGCGGACGGCGGCTGGGTACCGGGGCCGATGACGCGCAGCACGGTGTGGCCCGCGCAGGCGGCTGTCTCCGCGGCTGTCGCGCCGGGGCCGGATATGTCGATGATGCGTGCCTGCCCGCTGGGCAGCCAGGCTTTGAGCTGGGCGCGGGCGACGGCGGCACGGAACCGCTCGTAGTCGGCGGCGGGACCGGTGTCGCGCACGGCGCTGGCGGATGCCTGCACGAGGTTTACTCCTGGCCGGGTGCGCGCTCGGGGGGGGCACCCACTCTCTCTCTGTTTAACGTTCCCCGGGCCTGCGGGTTCCATCCCTGCGGTTCCTCGTGGATGGCGGAATTGGCGGGCACAAGCCAGTGTTGAACGCGACATGGCCGTCGCCACACCGACCACGAAGCCGGACCGCGCAGCGGGCGGACACCTCGCCCGCCGCTTGCGGTCACGCCGGCCCGCCTCCAGCCACACCGGGCAGGTATCCTCTTACGGTTACCGAGAGGGGGTGGGCCACGTGCCAGAGACGCTAGCGGAGCGCGGCGAGCGCTTCGAAGCGGATGTCATGCCATACCTGGACCAGCTGTACTCCGCCGCCCTCCGGATGACGCGAAACCCGGCAGACGCCGAGGACCTGGTGCAGGAGACGTTCGCGAAGGCGTACGCATCGTTCCACCAGTTCCAGCAGGGGACGAACCTCAAGGCCTGGCTGTTCAGGATCCTGACCAACACGTTCATCAACACCTACCGCAAGCGGCAGCGGGAGCCGCAGCGGTCCGGTTCCGATGAGGTGGAGGACTGGCAGCTCGCGCGCGCGGCGTCGCACAGCTCAGGCGGCCTCAAGTCCGCCGAGGCGGAGGCGCTGGAGAGGCTGCCCGACTCTGACATCAAGACGGCGTTGCAGTCGCTGCCCGAGGAGTTTCGCATCGCGGTCTACCTGGCCGATGTCGAAGGCTTCGCGTATAAGGAAATCGCTGACATCATGGGGACACCGATAGGTACCGTGATGTCACGGCTCCACCGCGGTCGCCGCCAGCTGCGGGAGTCGCTCCAGGACTATGCCGCTGAGCGTGGTCTAGTTCGGGCGCAGGCTGACGGTGCTCAGGTGGGGAGCGCTCAGGCCGAGGCCGTACAGGCCGAGGAGGACAGGTCATGAGCTGCGGGAACCCTCACGAGACTCCGTGTAGCGAGGTACTCGACCGGGTCTACTGGTACCTGGACGGCGAGATCTCCGATGCTGATTGCGACAGCATCAGGCAGCATTTGGACGAGTGCGGGCCGTGCCTTCGCGAGTTCGGCCTCGAAGAGGCGGTCAAGCGTCTGGTCGCAAAGCATTGCGGCTGCGACCCCGCGCCGAGCGAGTTGCGGACCAAAGTGCTGGTGCGGATCAGGCAAGTTCAAGCGGAGATTGAGCTTACCGAATAACAAACTCCTGTCGCACAGGGTAACCAAACGTTTGCGGTCAGTTTGCGGCCGGTTTTGGGTCTGCGCGAATTCGCGCTGCCACGTTATCCTGTCGGTGGACGGCATGCTGCGCCGTCAGCTTTTGCGAGGGAGGACTATCCGCATGCGGGCATCCGGTACTGCGTCCCCGACCGCGTACGGGTCAAGGAGGCGATTCGCGGCCATCCTTATCGCCTCCGGCGTTTCCTGGGGGTAGCGACGGCCGAGAGGTGCGATTCGGGTCCAGAGCCGGCTACGAGGGGGGAGCGTGGGTAAGCTCTCGCGAATCGCCTGGCTTTATATAGGCGCGGTAATCGCCGCCGCCGTCGTAGTGATAGCCCGGGGGCCCTTCGCAGGAATTGACTGGGCCCAGGTCGAAGTGCTCGGCCTGCTCGTCGTCGCCTGCGAGTCCATCGCCACGGTGCTGAAGTCGCGCAGCCTCGCCTGGTCCGCGAACAGTATCGCGAGCCTGGCCGCGGTCATCCTGGTCGGGCCGGTCGGCGCCGCGATCGTTGGCGGCTGCACACTGCTCGGCGTCCGCCGCGGCCCCAGCCTGCCGCAGCGGCTCTTCAACGCCGGCATGTTCGCACTCAGCGCCTACCTGGCTGGGCGGACGTTCCTGCTGTTCGGCGGGCACGTGGGCACGCCAGGACCGAGTGCCTTCCCCGGCATTATCGGGCCGTTCATCGGCGCCGACGCGGCGCACGTGATCGTCAACTTCTCGTTGCTGCGCGGCGTGCTGTGGCTGACCAGGGAACCCGGCGCCCCGGCCGGCCGCGTCGGGCTCGACTTCAAGCTGCTGTTCACCGACCTGGGCTACGGCGCCTTCGGCCTGCTGATCGCGGCGCTGTGGAGCGTGCTCGGGCCGTTCACGCCGGTTTTCGTGCTGATCCCCGTCTTCATCGCCCGCTGGGCCGTGGCGCAGTTCGCCGCGCAGCAGCGCTCCTACGAGGCGACGGTGAGCGCGCTGTGCCAGGCCGTGGAGACCAAGGACTTCTACACCCGCGGGCACAGCGAGCGGGTGTCCCGCGGCTCCGTGATGATCGCGCGCGAGATCGGGATGCGCGCCGAACGGGCCGAGGCGATCAGGTACGCCGGCATGCTGCACGACGTCGGCAAGCTCGGCGTCCCGACGTCGGTGCTGCAGAAGAACGGCTCGCTCACCGACGACGAGTACGCCGCCATCCAGCTGCACCCGATGCGCGGCCTCGACATCGTGCGGGAGATCGGGTTCCTGGACGAGGCGCTGGCCGGCATCATGCACCATCACGAGCGAATCGACGGCAAGGGCTACCCGATGGGCCTGGCGGGCGACGAGATCCCCGAGTTCGCCCGGGTGCTCGCGGTGGCTGACGCGTTCGACGCGATGACGTCCAACCGGTCCTACCGCGGGGCGCGGTCGGTGCCCGAGGGGGTCACCGAGCTGCGCAAGTGGGCGGGCACCCAGTTCGACCCCGCGTTCGTCGACGCCTTCGTCACGGCCATCGAACGGGACGGGTGGAAGGGGCCGGATAGCGTGGCCGGCGAGGCCGCGGGCGCCGTCGGCGAGAGTGCCGCCGCCGACGCGCTGACGGCCGGACTCGAGGAGCCTGACCCCGCGGCGCCGCTGCGGGCCATCGAGAGCCTCTGACGTCCGTGGCCGCGCGACGGTACGAGCCACGCGGTTTCCCCCGCCAGGTTCTCGACTCCGGCCAGTCGCTGCTCGTCGTCTTCGCCGGGCTGCTGCTGATCGCGGCGGTCGCGCAGACGGCGGTGGCCGGCGTCAAAGACGTCCGCGCGGCGGTCGCGTTCGGCGCGCTGATCGCGTTCGGCGAGCTGCTGCGGCTCACCATGCCAGGCGACAGGGAAACGGCCCCCATCGCCATGGCAGGCGCCCTGGCGTACGCGCTGCTGCTCAGGATCGGAAACGACCCGGCGCGGCAGAGCGCGCAGCAGGTCATCGCGGTGACAGCGCTCGGGATGATCATCGGGGCGCTGCCCCACCTGGCGGTGGGCCGGCCGGCCCGGCTGCCCGCCATGGCGGCCCGGCTGCTGGCGGTGGCGTGCGTCGCGGCCATCTTCCGGCCGCTGGCGAACGCCTCGCTGATCGGCGGCCGGTGGTGGTCGGAACTGCCCGTCATGGTCTCCCTGGTGATCGTGGCCTGGCTCGTGGAAGCGGTGATCGCGGCGCTCATCAGGACGGACGCGCTGCGGGCCAGGTTCGGCGTGACGCTGCTCGACGAGCTGCGCGTGCAGCTGCCGCTCGGCGCGGCGGTGGGCGCGTCGGCGATACTCATCGCGTTCGCCGCCGAGATCATGGGGCTCTGGGCTGTGGCCGTGTTCACCGCCCCGCTGCTCGTCACCCAGGTGGCGCTGCGCCGGTACGCGGGGATCAGGGCGACCTACCTGCAGACGGTTCGCGCGCTGGCCCGGGTCACCGAGATCGGCGGGTACGTGGAGGCCGGGCACTCGGCGCGGGTGAGCCGGCTGTCGGTCGCGATCGGGCGCGAGCTCGGCATGCCAGAGCCGCAGCTGCTCGAGCTGGAGTACGCGGCGCTGATGCACGACATCGGGCAGCTGTCGCTGCGCGACCCGATACCCGGCGGCGCCACGGTGCTCGTGGTGCGGGAGGAGCAGCGCCGGATCGCCGAATACGGCGCCGAGGTCATCGAGCAGGCCGGGGTGCTGGATGCGGTCGCGGACATCGTCCGCCGGCAGAGCGACCCCTGCAGGCCGGCGGGGCGCGGCCAGGAGCCGCCGCTCAGCAGCCGCATCATCCGCGCGGCCAACGCCTTCGACGACCTGGTGGGCAGCTCGGTAGAGCCCAGCAGGGCGGCGGCCGCGGTGCAGCGGCTGCGGCTGGATACGGCGTCCGAGTACGACCCGCGGGTGGTCGAGGCGCTGAGCAGGCTGGTGAGCAGGCGGTCGGTGCTCGGCCTGTGACCTCGGTCCCGTAGGCTGCTGCGCGTGTTTTCTTCTGTGCTGATCGCGAACCGCGGTGAGATCGCCCGCCGGGTCATCCGCACCGCCCGCCGGATGGGCATCAAGGCCATCGCTGTCTACTCCGACGCGGACCAGTCGCTGCCGTACGTGCACGAGGCCGACGAGGCCGTCTATATCGGCGAGTCGGCGCCCGCGCAGAGCTACCTGGACAGCGTGCTGCTGATCGACGTGGCACGGAAGGCGGGCGCCGCGGCGGTCCACCCCGGCTACGGGTTCCTCGCCGAGAGCGCCGGGTTCGCGCAGGCCGTGATCAACGCGGGCCTGACCTGGATCGGGCCGGACCCGTCGGCGATCGAGCAGATGGGGGACAAGATCCGCGCGCGGAACCTGATGGCAGCGGCCGGGGTGCCGGTGGCGCCGGGGTCGGCCGCTCCGGTCGCCGACGCGGAGGCCGCGGTCGAGGAGGCGTCGCGGATCGGGTACCCGGTCATGGTGAAGGCCGCCGCCGGCGGCGGCGGCATCGGGATGAGCGCGGCGTTCGACGACGATGCGCTGCGTTCGGCGTTCGATACCGCGCG
The DNA here is from genome assembly GCF_049794275.1 of Trebonia sp. Lineage (NCBI taxonomy): Bacteria > Bacillati > Actinomycetota > Actinomycetes > Streptosporangiales > Treboniaceae > Trebonia > Trebonia sp. The sequence goes on along the minus strand of NZ_JBARCR010000204.1, from coordinate 2,339 downwards.
GTCGCGGGCCGAGCGGTTCTTCGGCTCGCCGGAGATCCTGCTCGAGCGCTATGTGCCGCACGCCAGGCACGTGGAGGTGCAGATCCTGGGCCTGCCGGACGGCCGGGTGATCGCGCTCGGCGAGCGTGACTGCTCCGTGCAGCGCCGCCATCAGAAGGTGGCCGAGGAGACGCCGTCTCCTGGCGTCTCCGCGTCGCTGCGCTCCCGGATGCTGTCGGCGGCGGTGCTGGCCGGCGAGGCGGTCGGGTACCGCGGCGCGGGCACGGTCGAGTGCCTGGTGGACACCGAGACCGGTGACTTCATGTTCCTGGAGATGAACACCAGGCTGCAGGTCGAGCACCCGGTCACCGAGCTGGTCACCGGGATAGACCTGGTGGAGCAGCAGTTCCTGATCGCCGCGGGCGAGCCGGTGACGTTCGACGCGTCCGTGCCGGTCGATTCGTCCGGGCACGCGCTTGAGCTGCGCGTCTACGCGGAGGACCCGAAGCGGTTCCTGCCCAGCCCCGGGCCCATCACGGAATGGTCGGAGCCCTCTGGGCCTGGCATCCGGGTGGACAGCGGGTACGCGGCGGGCACCACGGTCACCCTGTTCTACGACCCGCTGCTGGCCAAGCTGTGCGTGCACGCGGCCACCAGGGCGGAGGCGCTGTCCCTGGCCCGCTCCGCCGTGGCGGACTTCCGCGTGGCCGGCCTGAAGACCAACCTGCCCTTCCACGCCGAGCTCCTGGACAACCCCGAGTTCGTCAGCGGCGACTACGACACCGGTCTGGTGAGCCGCATGCGCCAGTTATGACCCGGTTCTAGTACGCTCCTCTCACCAGAGAGCGGTAAAGGAGCGTGCTGTGGCGGAAATCCGCGCGGAGATGGTCGCGAACGTGTGGAAGGTGCTCGTCTCCGAGGGCGACCAGGTCGACGAGGGCGACACGCTGGTAATCCTCGAGTCGATGAAGATGGAGATCCCCGTCCTGGCCGAGAGCCCCGGCATCGTCACCAAGCTCCACGTCGCCGAGGGCGACGTTGTCCAGGAGGACGAGCTGATCGCCGAGATCGGCTAGCCGATCTCGGCAATCAAAATACGGACATTGGTGCGGGCGCAGACCAAAAGAGACGCGGCCGCCCAGAGCGGGTCTTTCGCATTGCCGCCGCTAGCGCTAACGTCACAATGTCGGCCATGTCCTATTGGGGAGATGAAACGCGATGCCCGGAATTCTCGTCGGTCTTGACGGTTCCCACTATTCGGAACGCGCCCTGGAATGGGCGGCGAAGGAAGCGGCGATCCGGCACGCGCCGCTGAGGGTGCTGGCCGTGCACACCGTGCCGGTCGGTTGGTCGGGCCGCGGGACGCCCTACCCGGAGGACAATGAAATCGTGGTGCGCACCAAGGCGTCCGCCCAGGAGCTGACCGACAAGGTGCTGGCAGGGATCGGCGCCGCGCGCCCCGACGGGGTCACGGTCGAGGCGGTCAATGGCATTCCGGCCGACGTGCTGCTCCGCGCCTCCGAGGACGCCGACATGATCGTCCTCGGCGCGCGCGGCGGCGGCGGCTTCGCCAGGCTGCACCTGGGATCGGTGAGCGACCAGGTGGCGCACCACGCGCACTGCCCGGTCGTGATCATCCCGCACGCCAACCGCTAGCCCGCCCGGGCACGGGTGAGGTGGTCTGCCCGCGTCGAGTGCGTTAGACACCCGTTGTGGTGCGCGGGTATTCGGCGTCCACGTCGGTGATGACGTTCAGCAGGTACGGGACGCCAGAGGCGAAGGCGCGGCGCAGGGCCGGGGCGATCTCCGCCGGGGAGGTGATCAGCTCCCCGGCGCCGCCCAGGCCGCGGACCACCTCGTCGTAGCGGGTGCCAGGCCGCAGGTCGGCGGCCACGTCGTACCCGTAGACCGCGCGCATCGGGCCCTTCTCCAGGCCCCACGCGCCGTTGTTGCCGACGATGATCACCACGGGCAGGTTGTGCCGCGCCAGCGTGTCGGCGTCCATCAGCGACAGGCCTGCCGCGCCGTCGCCGAGCAGCAGCACGATCTGGGACGACGGGTGCGCGAGCCGCGCGCCGATCGCGTAGCCGAGCCCGGTGCCGAGGCAGCCGAACGGACCGGGGTCTAGCCAGCGGCCCGGCCTGGCCGGCTCCACGAGGCGGCCGGCGAACGAGACGAAGTCCCCGCCGTCGCCGATGACCACCGCGTCATCGTCGAGCGCCTTCAGCAGCTCGCCGTACACCCGCATCGGATGCACCGGCGTGGCGTCGCTGGCGAGCAGGTCAGCGTCCGCGGCGACCGACGCCCGCCCGGCGGCCCGCAGCCTGCCCAGCCAGTCAGGATCGCCGCCGGGTCGCGCG
>NZ_JBARCR010000203.1:0-3558 GCF_049794275.1 Trebonia sp. | reverse complement strand
TCGCGGCTGGGCCGACCCCACGGCGCTGGCCTGGCTCGACGCGGGCGGGCGCGGCAGGCACCGCACCACGCTGCTGTCCCCGTTCGACTCGCTGATCTGGGACAGGAAGCGGACGCTGCGGATGTTCGGCTACCGGCACGCGCTCGAGGCGTACGTGCCGAAGGAAAAGCGCGTGCACGGCTACTACACGATGCCGCTGCTGGCCGGCGGCCAGATCGTCGGCCGGGTGGACCCGGCCCGCGACGGCAAGACACTGCTCGCCAAGCAGGTGACTGTCGACAAGCCCGCCGCCGTCGCGCCCATGGCCCGGGCGCTCGCCGAAGCCGCTCAGTGGGTGGGTTGCGACACCGTCCATCCCGAACGTGTGTCGCCTTCTCACCTAGCTCAGCCGCTTCTGGCGGCGCTGCGGACCGAAGGGGTCAGCTGATCTCGATCAGCTTCTCCCGCACCGCGATCATCACGGCTTCCATCCGGGAGTGGATCTGCAGTTTCTCCAGGATGTTCCGCACGTGGTTCTTCACCGTGTTCTCGGAGATGAACAGCTCCTTGGCGATGTCGCGGTTGTTCATGCCGCGGGCCACCAGCCGGAGCACCTCCATCTCGCGCTCGGTGAGCTTCGGCGCGGGGGCGTGCTTAGCCGGTTCCTCTTCGGCGTCGCGGCGGGCGAGGGTGGCGAACTCGGTAAGCAGCTTGCCGGCCATCGACGGGTTGATGAGCGACTGGCCATCGTGCACGGCGCGGACCGCGTCGGCCACCTCGTCGAGCGGGATGTCCTTGAGCAGGTAGCCGCTCGCCCCGGCCCGGATCGCCTCGAAGAGATCCTCCTCCTCATCGCTGATCGTGAGGATCACGATCTTGGCGGAAGGCGCGACTTCCTTCATCTGCCTGGCGGCCTCGATGCCCGTGGTCTTCGGCATCCGGATGTCCATCAGCACCACGTCGGGCACAGCCTCGGCAGCGATCTGCACCGCCTCGGCGCCGTCGGAGGCCTGGCCGACCAGCTCGATGCCGTCCTCATCCTGCAGGACCATCTCCAGGCCCCGCCTGAAGAGAGCGTGGTCGTCCGCGATGAGCACCCGGATCGGATCGCCGCTAGGCACGACCTCGGTGCGTTGCACAGAGGTCACCGGCCGAGAGACCATCCCTGGTCTCGGCTCCACGGTCACGGCCGCTCCTTCCACTGCCTTCGCTCACGCAAAGGATAGGACATGTCACTCAACCTACCCGTACTGGCGTCCTACTCCTCGACGAGCCTGATGACCCCGTAGTCGTACCCACGGCGGCGGTAGACGACGCTGAACTTGCCGCACTGGCTGTCGTGATAGGCGTAGAAGTCGTGCCCGACGAGCTCCATCTGGAGGAGCGCCTGGTCGATGGTCATCGGGCCGGAGGGGTGGAACTTCTCCCTGACGACGAGCGGGCCGTCGCCTTCCATCTGAATGGGCACCAGCCCTGACGGGTCCTCGGCGTCCCGGCCGCCGGCGGCGAGGTTCTCCCCGGCCCCCGGCATCGCGGGCAGCGGGACCAGGCTCTCCTGGCGGCTCCTGCCGTTCACCTTGCGGCGGCCGCGCGACCGGCCGGCGGTCACGCTCTCGGTGATGGCGGCCAGTTCCAGCGCGGCTTCTTCAGGGCCTACGGTTTCGAGCAGCGCGCCGGCAGTGGCCGCCTGGCCGGTCCGCGTCGCGGACACGGCTGACGCCGCGTCGACGGATCGCACGGGTACGTCGGGACGGCGGCCCTTACGGCGCTCTGCCGCGCGGCGCAGTTGTCCCTCGAGCTTGGCGAACGCGAGGTCAAGCGCCGCGTACATCTCGTCCGCGGCGGCCTCGGCCCTGATGGCCGGGCCCCGCGATCTGATCGTTAGCTCCACCCGCGTGCACCGATCAGCCTGCCTCGGGTTGTTTTCCTTCGATACCTCGACGTCGACCCGTAGCGCCCTCTGATCCAGCTTCTCGAGCTTCGCTAGCTTCGCCGTAGCGTGCCTGCGGAAACGCTCAGGAACGGTAGCGTGCCTGCCTTTGAAGGTGATGTCCATCTCAATCCCCCTTCGGCTGGAAGTGGCCGGGTAGTGGGCACTCGCCCGGCCGACCTGGTCTTCGACCCCACATCCGCCTGCTGAGGGGTTCGCGGCCTTTCTGTGGCCACTACTGCCCTTCTCCCGGGGCGGGGAACTAGGTATTCCCCGTCGGGGCAGGACTTACCTCTAAGCCGCACCGTGATCAGTCGACGAGAAGTCGCCTTACGTGGGCCGTTTCGCCTGCGGCTGGCATCGGCTTGCTGGAGAGGCCCTCCCACTGCGCTCGCAGTTCGGAGGGCCTGCCCGGCGCAACCACGGACCCGGGCGAGTGCCATGCATGAACGCTAGCTCGCCTGAGCCCAAATGTCAGGAGGGAGATTCCGTGATCAAGCGTCACACAGCGCACACACGGTTGTCGATCTTGGCTGGTCACGCACTTGCGTTGCCACCGCGGCTGGTCAGCCAGGGTAAACGGCGGAGATACCGGTCCCTTGGACGGGCGTCCAGGAGCCGGACAGGCTGGTGTCGGCCACCATGACGCCCCTGGGCAAGCTGGCGATCAGCGGGTTGCCGAGACTCGCTGTGATCCAGCTCATCTGGGGTTGGGCCGGGATCGACGTCGAACTTCCGCCGTTGACCGGGTACTCGGTCAGCTCCGGGCCCGGGTCGCGAAGCGCGATCACGTTGTCAGGGCCGTACCAGGTCAGCGAGGTGAACGTGGCCGACGGCACCGACACGTAGAACTGCGAGAGCACGATCCGGACGGCCGCCTGACCAGGACGCGCGTTAGGCAGCTGGACGAACGCCCCGAAGTCAAGGTCGTTGCCGCCGACGATGATGGCCACCCGCACGCCGTCCGGCGCCACCCGGAGCCCGGTGAACGGCCCGACGTTCTGAGTCGTGCCGTCCGAGTTCACCACGCTTACCGCGACCGGCTTGCCGGCCAGCTGACTCGGGCTCGCGGCACCGCTGATCATCACGATCTGGTCCCCCGTCGTGGCCCACAGGTCGTCAACCGGGTCCCAGCTCAGCGACGTGTACCCGTCGCCTGCCCGCCGCACGAGCGGGGCACCGACCCGGCCGGTGAACAGCGACCCGTTCTTCACGGCGGCCACGTACTGCGTATCCGGCGAGACCGCGATCTGGGTGAAGCCGGTGCCGATGTGGGCCACCTTCACCGGCTTGCTCACCGAACTGACGCGGCTCAGCAGGTCGCCGGCACCGTCGACGTAGTAGAACCGACTGTACGCGCCGTTGGCCGGCGTGTACTTGCTCTGACGCAGCTGCTGCACGGGGTTCGAGTCGCTGCCCCGCGGGCTCCACGGCTTGCCATTCACGGAGAGCTGCACCGACTGCACCGCCGGCCCGCTGCCGCCCGATCCGATGAGCGTATACAGCAACTGCGCCGACACTTGCTGCATCAGCTTGTCGTTCGCACCCTTGGCGATGGCGCCGCCCAGGTTGACGGCCGCCGTTCCGCCAGTCAGCGTGACGTCGCCGATCGTGGTCGTCTTCCCGGGAAAAGAGGTACTCGTGGCCCC
>NZ_JBARCR010000202.1:0-1773 GCF_049794275.1 Trebonia sp. | reverse complement strand
GATCAGCACGCCGCCGGCCAGCGCGGTGCCCGCGGCGCCCGATATGGCGCCCCTGAGGAAGTTGCGGCGGCTGGGGTTCACGACGGTACAGGCTCCTTCGCTGCTGTCAGTGGGTCGGTGGTACTTCAAGGAGATCCGGAACGGACGCGGCCGACTCCAGCTCCGCTCCGATGGCCGCGTCGACGTGCTCGCGCGCGGACGGTGACGCCGCGCCGAGCGACGTCCACGCGCCGTTCGCCTGGGGAGCCTGGGTCGCGAGCAGGGCCTGGTCGAGCGTGTCCAGCTCCGCGGTGAGGGTGCCGGCCAGGCCTGGCTGCCTCGCGTCGATCAGCGGCGCCAGGTAGCCGAGGATCGCGCGGGTGACCTGGACGTCGGCGTACGTCTGGGCGAACGCGGCACCGCTGCCCTGGTCGTCAATGCCGGACAGGTGGTCGCGCAGCGCGTCTTCGAGGATCTCGTGCGCGCGGATCGGCAGGTTCGTGGGATCGCCGGCCAGGTCGTCAGTCGTCAGGTTCTTCCGCACCGCGGCGACGTTCTTGGCCAGCGCGGCGGTGACCTGCTCGAGCTCGGCCGCGCGCTGGCCGTGCCAGAGGCCGTACTCGAGGCGGTGCAGCCCGGTGAAGTCCTTGTCGTTGACGCCGCTGGGGTAGCCGTCGGGCAGGCCGTCGACCGCCAGGCCCAGGTCGCCGAAGCTGTCGTAGGAGGCGCCGACGCGTTCCCAGTCGAGCTGGGCGGCCAGCCAGTCCTGCTTCGCCTTGGCGATGTCGTCGCGCCGCAGGTCGGACTGGATCGTGGCGACCTGGGCTGCCAGGTCCGCGAGCTGGGCGGCGGCGTAGGCCTGGTAGCGGTCGTTCGCCGGGGTCAGGTCCTGGACGGTGACCGGCTGCACGGCGACAGGAGCCTGGGTGCCCGCGGCGGCGCCGGTGACCTGGACCGGCTGCGAGGCCGTCGCGGCCTGAGAGCCCATAAGGCACTTGAAGGTATACGTGCCGCTGCCCAGCGTGGCGGTGAGCGCGGCGGACGTGCCAGGGCCTATCGTCTCGATCTCACCGACGACCGCGCCGGCCGCGTTGTCGAGGTTGATCTCGCCTGCCAGCCCGGAGTTGTTGGCGACCGTGAACGTGTGCGTGCCTGTGGTCCCCGAGGTCCACTCGGGCGCGCAGCCGGTTTTCGTCACGGTCATGGCCATTCCCGCGGTGGTGGCCGCCGCGGGCAGCGCGGCGATCGTCGCCCCGGCGGCGAGGGCCGGGACCGCGACCAGGACCCCGGCCACCGCCCACGGGCGCCGTCCGGCGAGGCGCTCCCACTGGCCGGGGGCCGCGGGAGTCTCCGGCGCGGGAGCGGGCTCAGCAGGCTTCTCGGCAGGCTTTTCCGTGGGCTTCTCGGCGGGTTTGACGGCCGGCCCGGCGGTCACGAACGCCGGGATGACCACGGCGAGGTAGGCGAGCCAGGCGGTGACCTGGAGCACGGTCATCTTCGGTGACAGCTCGGTGATGCCGGTGACGATCGAGGCCCACCAGGAGCCGGGGTCGATGTGCGCGGTCAGGTCGAAGGCGACCCAGGCGTGCCCAGGCAGCAGCCCGGCGTCCTGGAGATCGCCGAGCCCGTAGGCGAGCACCCCCGCGGCGATCACGATGAGCGCGATCGCGGTCCTGTTGAAGAACGCGCCGACGTTCATCCGGACCGCCCGCCGGTACAGCAGCCAGCACAGCGCGACCGCGGCCGCGATGCCGATCGCGGCGCCGACCAGCGGCGCGGCCGTCTGCCCGGACG
>NZ_JBARCR010000201.1:0-2624 GCF_049794275.1 Trebonia sp. | reverse complement strand
ACGTACGTGCCGGCGACACGCTCGAGCTCATCTCCCGCGGACCGCACGCCCTCACCGTCGCGGAGGTGGACGGCCTGCTGTACCTGCCGGATCCGGACATCGACCGCGTCCGGGACGCGTCGGACGTCCCCGCGCTCAGCCCTGGTTGGCGTCAGTCCTTCGCCGAGATACTGGCCGCGCACGAGAGCGGCACGAGGCCCCCCGGCGTCGAGGCCGGCTCGGAGCCCGGCTGGCAGGGGTTCCGCCCGTTGACGGTGACACGACTGGCGCAGGAGACCGAGCAGGTGCTCTCGATCGAACTTCACGCGGAAGAGCGCGGCGCTCTTCCAGCGCCGTTGCCAGGGCAGTACCTAACGCTGCAGGTCGTCGGCGCGAGCGATCCGGCGCCCGTCCGCTCCTGCTCCATCTGCGCGGTAACCGATTCGGGCGGTTACCGCATCGTCGTCAGACGCGAGCAGGGGGGACTCGTGAGTTCCTGGCTGCACGCGCACCTGCGGGTAGGAGAAACGCTGCAGGCAGCCGCTCCGCGCGGCGTGTTCACGCTGGACAGCCGACCCGACAACCCGGTCGTGCTGATCTCCGCCGGCATCGGCGTCACGCCGGTGCTGGCGATGCTGCACGCGCTCGCGGCCACCAATTCGCTACGGGTGATGTGGTGGCTGCACACCGCCCGTGACGGCCAACATCATCCCTTCGCTGCCGAGGCACGGGAGTTGCTGGCGCGTCTGCCGAACGCGCACACGCAGGTGTACTTCAACCGGTCCGGGCCGTCCGAGGACGGCGTCATCGCCGGACCGTTGGACGGCGCGGCACTCGGGCGCTTGCCGCTACCGGTGGACGCCACCGTCTACACCTGCGGACCACGGGCGTTCATGGAACAGATCGCGAGCGCGTGCCGGCTGCTGGGGATCACCGATGTCCGCAGAGAGTTGTTCGGCAGTTCGGACGCCATTAATCCCGGGATTGTCGGCGAGTCGCCTATCCATCACCCGCAGGTACCCGACGGCGCGCTGGGCGACGGCCCCTTGGTCACGTTCTCCCGCAGCGGGCTCAGCGCGCCGTGGGCCGGGCAACGGTATGCGAGCCTGCTGGAGTTTGCCGAGGCCTGCGACGTGCCCACCCGCTGGGCGTGTCGCAGCGGCGTCTGTCATGTGTGCTCGACACCGGCCACGTCGGGTGCGGTTCGCTACGTCAACGACCCTCCGGTGCCGCCGTCGGCCGGCGAGGTGCTGCTGTGCAGCTGCCAACCGGCTGGGCCCGTCGTCCTGGACATGTAACGGATGCCGACCGTGAAGCAGCAACCGCGTGACGCCGACCGGTTGTCGGCCTATTCCGACGCCGTGTTCGCCGTGATCGTCACGATCATGGTCCTGCAACTGAGCGCGCCCCACTCGCCCCATCTCTCCGCCTTGATCAAGTTGTGGCAGCCGGCAGTGAGCTATCTGGTCAGCTACGTCTTCATCGCCATCATCTGGATCAACCACCACTACCTGTCGCGGCTGACGCGAGCCACCACCCTGCCGATCATCTGGATCAACTTTGTGCATCTGTTCTTCGTGTCCCTGCTGCCGTTCACCACCGCCTGGATCGCACAGACCAGACTCGCCGCCACCCCGGTCGTTATGTATGCAGCACTGTTCGTCTGCGCTGACGGCACCTACAACGTGTTCGAACGACGCGTCCTGCGCGAAAGCGACGAGGTCACCGACCAGCAGCGGCGAATGGCTCGCTACCGCTCGCTGGTGGCATTTGCGCTGTTCACGTCCGCCGCCGTGCTGGCCGGGTTCGTGCCGTGGGCCGGGTTCGGGCTCATCTGCCTCGCCCTCGTGCTTCACCTCAAACCTGACATCGGAGTTCGACGGCGGCGCAGGTATTACCGCGAACGGTGTTGTCAAGGATCGTGTGCTGCTCGTGCGCGGCAATCGCGGCCTGCTGACCGGGCGGACGGACCCGCCATGCGCTTATCCCGGCGCATAGATCCTGCACATCTGACCGTGCAAGGCGTTTTGAACAGTTACACATGTTGCCGATCACCGTCGCGAAGCGGGATGACCGGGCGGAACTCGGCCCGCAGCCCGGGCTCTGGAGGGAAGGAAGATGACGCAGCGGTCGGACCTGGTGGCCTCCGGGAGCGAGACCCGCCCGCCGCCGCGCCGCGGCATGGTGCTCGCTGCCGCAACTTTGGGCTTCGGGGTGATTCAGCTGGACGTCAGCGTGGTGAACGTCGCGGTCAGCCGATCGGGGCCGCGCTCGGCGGCGGCGTGAGCGGCGTGCGATGGGTCGTCGACGCCTACATGCTGGTGTTCGCGACGCTGATCTTGTTGGCCGGGGCGCTGGGGGACCGGTCCGGTCACAAGCGCCTGCTGATGGCAGGTTTCGCCGTGTTCACCCCGGCCTCGGTGGCCTGCGGCCTGGTCCCCGCCATCGGCGAGCTGGTCGCGGTCCGCCCCGTGCAGGGCGCCGGCGCAGCGGCGCTCGGGGCTTCCTCGCTGTCGCTGATCAACCACACCTACCCGGACGCAGCAGGCCGGGCCCGTGCGGTCAGCGTGTGGACGGCGGGCGGCGCGGCGACCCTGGCTGCTGGGCCGCTGATCGGCGGGCTGCTGATCGCCGCGGTGGGGTGG
>NZ_JBARCR010000200.1:0-3188 GCF_049794275.1 Trebonia sp. | reverse complement strand
GCCCGGGCCGGCGCCACTGGTCGCCGCTGACGGCGGCGAACCGGCCGGCCAGCGTGTCCGCGGCGACCCGGAGCTGCCGCGCGACCTCCGCCAGGTCCTGCTCGCCGTACCGGTCGGCGACCGCGGTCTCGTCCTGGTCCCAGTTCGGGTAGATCGGGTCGTCCTCGGTCAGCATCAGCCCGAGGCGGTAGTGGTACAGCCGGAACACGTCCCTGACGTGGCAGCCGTACTCGAGCGGCGACCACTTGCCGGGCAGCGGCCGCCGCGTGGCGTCCGGCGCGGCGAGCGGTTCCTGCCAGGCGGCGGCGTTCACCCGGATCATCGCGGGGATGTCTGCCCTGGCGACCGAGCTGGTGTCGAGGCCGCACTCGGGACACGGGCGGCGCAGCACCCACGTCCAGTCCTTGGTGTCAGGAATGATCGCCACATCGGCTTACGCTACAGTCCGCCCAGCCGTAGCCGCTCATTGTGATTTATCCAATCAGTGAAAAAATGCGGAGCATGGCAGTCAGCGAAGGCGGGGGCGGTGGCCTCATCCGCGTCCTCGGCATCATCTACCTGATCCGGCTATTCCAGGTGCGCAGGCGGCGCAGGCGCGAGGCACAGGCGGACGGTGAGCAGCGCGAGAAGTGACAGCCGCCGGCCGCTGTCCGGCGGCAGGGGTTAGCACGCCTCCTCGCACGAGACTTCGCCCGTCACGACCACCTGGTAGGCGCAGACGCGGCGTTAATAATGCGTTAACGCATTGGCGGGTCACTCACCGCTGCCGGATAATCTTCTACAAGAGTGTCGTATCTCTACGGGAGGCGTCATGCCGACGAACGGCAGCCCCGACGAGACCATGCCCGCTGTCGCGGGCGATCCGGACTGGCTGCCACCCGAGATCAACGTGACGGTGGCGCACCCGGCCCGGGTCTACGACTACTTGCTCGGCGGCAAGGACAACTTCTCCGCCGACCGGGCGCTCGGCGATGCCGTCGCCAAGGCGATGCCGTCGGCACGCGACATGGTCCGCGCGAACCGCGCCTTCCTTGGCCGTGCCGTCCGCTCCCTGGTCACGGAGGCGGGTGTCAGGCAGTTCCTCGACGTCGGCACCGGCATCCCCACGGCGGGGAACACGCACGAGGTCGCGCAGGCGGTCGCGCCGGAAAGCCGGATCGTCTACGTGGACAACGACCCGATCGTGCTCACGCACGCGCGGGCCCTGATCACCAGCGACCCGGTCGGCGCCACCGCGTTCATCCGGGCCGACCTGCGCGACCCGGACACGATCCTCGATGCCCCGGCGCTGCGCCGCACCCTGGATCTCGGCGAGCCGGTCGCCCTGATGCTGATCGCGATCCTGATGTACATCAGGGACGAGGAAGACCCGCGGGGCCTGGTGTCGGCGCTGATGGACGCGCTGCCGTCGGGCAGCTACCTCGCCCTCACCCATCCCACCGCGGACTTCAGCCCGGACGAGGCGGCCGGCGCCGTGGCGGCGACAGAGAAGGGGGGCATCTCGTTCACGCCGCGGAGCCAGGCGGAGGTCGCCGCGTTCTTCGACGGACTCGAGCTGGTGGACCCGGGCGTGGTCCCTATCCTTGCCTGGCACCCGGAGGGCGTCCCTCCCGGCGATCCGCGCGCCGCGTACTACTACGGGGCGATGGGCCGCAAGCCCTGAGCCTCGTACTCTGTGGGTCAAGGATGGTGCCGACGATGGGAGCGGTCATGCCCGCCGCGCGACTGATGCCAACCGCAGAGTCCGCCGAACTGATCGAGCTGACGCGCAGCATCGCCGACAAGGAGCTGCGCCCGGCGGTGAACGAGGCCGAGCGTGCACACGCGTTCCCCCGCGAGGCGTTCAGGACGCTCGGCCGGGCGGGACTGCTGAGCCTGCCCTATCCAGAAGAGTACGGCGGCGGCGGTCAGCCCTATGAGGTTTACCTGCAGGTGCTCGAGGAGATCGCCGCGGCCTGGGCGGCCGTCGGCGTCGGTGTCAGCGTGCACGCGCTGAGCTGCTTCGGGCTCTTCCACGCAGGCACTGAGGAGCAGAGGCGGCGGTGGCTGCCTGACATGCTCGGCGGTGAGCTTCTCGGGGCCTACTGCCTGTCCGAGGCGCACGCCGGCTCCGACCCGGCCGCGATGCGCACCCGCGCGGTCCGCGACGGAGAGGACTACGTCATCACCGGGTCGAAGGCCTGGACCACGCACGGCGGGGTCGCGGACTTCTACAAGGTGATGGCCCGCACGAGTGACGACGGCGGGCGCGGGATCTCCTGCTTCCTGGTGCCCGCCAGTTCTGCCGGCCTGTCCGCGGATACGCCGGAGGACAAGATGGGACTGATGAGCTCTGTTACCGCGACGATGCTCTTCGACGGCGTCCGGATCCCCGCCGAGCGGCGACTGGGGGAGGAGGGCCAGGGCCTGCCGATCGCGCTAGCCGGCCTGGACTCCGGCCGCCTGGGTATCGCGGCGGTAGCGACCGGCGTCGCCCAGGCCGCCCTCGATGTGGCCGTGACCTACGCAAAGGAGCGCGAGACCTTCGGCAAGCCGGTCATCGACCACCAGGGGCTGGCGTTCCTGCTCGCCGACATGGCCGCCGCCACCGAATCCGCACGGGCGACCTACCTGTACGCCGCGCGGCTGCGCGACGCCGGACGCCCCTTCTCCCGGCAGGCGTCGATCGCGAAGATGATCGCCACCGACAACGCGATGAAGGTGACCACCGACGCGGTCCAGGTGCTCGGCGGCGCTGGCTACACCAGGGACTTCCCTGTGGAGCGCTACATGCGCGAGACCAAGGTGATGCAGATCTTCGAGGGCACCAACCAGATCCAGCGGATGGTGATCAGCCGCGACCTCGCCCGCTCGTGAGCGACTGCGGCCGCGCCCGGTGGCGGGCGCAGCCGTGGTGCCGGGAGCAGCACGCTAGCCGCTAACCACGCCACCGGCAGCCGGCTTGATGAGCAGCGTGACCTTGCGGCGGGCGCGGCCGGCCAGGCCGCGGGCGATCTCCCGCAGCATGGCGGGCACGCACGGCCCGTTGTAGATGGCGAAGTCGCCGATCTTGGGCACGCCCGGCTTGTCCTGCACCTGGCGGGCGGCGTCCCGCACGGCCAGCAGCCGGGCGAGGCTGAGCTGCAGCGGCGGCTCGTCCGGCTGGTACCGGCAGCCGATCGGGTAGTCGCGGTCCGGCCGGGTCGTCA
>NZ_JBARCR010000199.1:0-5265 GCF_049794275.1 Trebonia sp. | reverse complement strand
TGACGGCCTGGCCCCCGGCTCGGCGGCCGAGCGTGCCGCCCGCAAGGAACTGCAGCGCCTGGAGCGGCAGATCGAGCGCGCCGCGGCCCGGGAGGACGTGCTGCACACGGAACTGGCCGCGAACGCGACGGATTATGAAAAGCTCACCGAACTCGGCGCCGAGCTGCGTACCGTGCAGGCTGAGAGGGCGGTCCTCGAAGAGCGCTGGCTCGAGGCCGCGAGCGCTCTCGAATTGTGACCTTTTGTTAGAAGTCTTGTTTCCCTGAAGCGCTTGACGGCTACTTTACTGGAGAGTAACTTCCCTGCAATGCAGGGTGTGCCGCACCTCATTCGCACCCAGTTAACCCGTCATCGGTGCCGGGCATCGCGATCCCGCCGCGGACATGTGCACCATGGAGCCCCGAAAGGGAACGCCATGTCGGTTGAACACAGCAGGATTGGGCGGCATGAGGCGCCGCGCGCGGCCAGGCCCCAGGCGAAGGGCAAGATCAAGTGGCGGCGGTTCGCGATGGCGGCCGTGCCGGCCGGCGTGGTCGCGGGCATCCTCGTCGGGCTGACCGCGCAAGGCGCGATCGCGTCGAGCATCTCGGTGTCCGGCCAGGAGTTCCTCGTCACCGCCACCCAGCTGACGGGGACCGGTTTCGAGCAGTTTGGCAGCTCGCTCAGCCAGGGCAACGGGACCCAGCCGGTCATCGTCTCCGCCATTCACCACGCCACGCTGTCCAACCTCTGCCAGAGCGTCAAGGTCGGCCCCGTCATCCTGCGGCTGACCGCGGGCGGCGGCGGCAACGACGTGAGCGCGGACAACCTGATCGTCGACGCCAGCGGCCAGACCGGCAGCCAGGCGGTGTTCAAGAACATCACGATCGGCCAGGACGCCGGGACGCTCACCGAGGATCCGGGCACCGCGGGTCAGGCCGGCGGGTTCGGGCAGCAGGCCGACTCGATCACCATCGACAACCTGGTGCAGCACACCTGGCTGACCACGGCAGGCACGTTCACGCTGCCCGGGCTCAGCATCGGGTTCGGTGGGAGCTGCTGAGCCATGACGAAGCGCGAGCGCTTCCGGGCATGGCGGCGCACCCGCCCTTTCACGGGCGGTCTGCTGCTTCTGCTCGCCGGCCTTGAGCTGCTGCTGATCCCGCTCGGCGGCGACCTCGGCCACGGCGCGATCAAGCTGGTTATCTATATCGGGATCGGCGGGGTGTTCGGTGTACTGATCGGGCTGCTGCTGATCGCGGCGGGGATCATGATCTGGGTCAACCCGCTGCACCGGGTCTTCTACGGGATCGCAGGCATCGTCCTCGGCATCGTTTCGTTCCCGACGTCCAACCTCGGCGGTTTCTTCATCGGCATGCTGCTCGCCATGGTCGGCGGCGCGATCGCGTTCGCCTGGGAGCCAGGAGAGCCGGAGGAGGCCGTGGAGCAGAGCGCGGAACCGGCGGCGATGCAGTGAGACGACCGCTCACGGTCACCGCGCTGTCGCTCGCGCTGGTGGCCGGGATTCTCGGTACCGTGGGCGCGGGAGGTGCCAGTGCGGCGACGCGGTCGCAGCCGGCCCAGACGTGCATCCTGGGCATCTGTTTCGGCCCCACGTCCTCGCCGACTCCGGCGCCGTCGGCGTCCTCCTCAGCGTCGCCTAACCCGCTCCCGCTGCCCTCGGTATCGCTACCGGTGGGGACCTCGCTGCCGGCCGGCCCGTCCGCCAGCGGAACCGCGAAGGCGAACGGCAAGAAGGCGGCGCAGAAGAACGCCAGCGCGGACCCGGGCCTGGTAGCGTCGGCGGCCACCGAGGTGCTCACCGCCGGCTCGGCCACCCTGGCTCACTTCGCCTACGCGGGCAACGTCACCCTGCCGGCCGGGGGCGGCGGGTCCGTGTCGATGATGAAGTTCACCGCGGACTCCATCACGCTGGCCGGCGGCGTGACCGACACGGTCGCGCAAGGGGGGACGACGACCGTTACGTCAAGCCCGACGCTCGCGTTCAGCGGCGGGGTTACCCTCTACGCGACCAAACTGACCGGTTCGCTGCTCGGCGTCCCGCTGACGTTCACTCCGTCCACCGTCAGCGCGGTGCTGCTGACCATCGCGAGCGTCCTCACGAGCAGCGCGACCATAACGATGACGAACGTGACCACGGACCAGCCGATCGTCATCGCGGGCGCCCTGCAGACCGGCCAGTTGTCCATCGGCTGACCCGGACTAGCGCTAGCGGCCGGTCGCGTCGAACGGGGCGAGCAAGGTACGCAGCAGGCTGGCCAGCGTCCCGAGCTCGCCGGCGTCGAGGCCTGCCAGCAGCGACTGCTCCCGGTTGAGCAGGTCGGTGAGCGCCGCGTCGACGGCGGCCTCGCCCCGCTCGGACAGCGTCACGAGCACGCCCCGCCGGTCCCGCGGGTCGGGTTCGCGGCGCACCAGGCCGGCCGCGGCGAGACGATCGATCCTGTTGGTCATGGTGCCCGACGTGACCAGAGTGGCGCGCAGCAACGCTCCGGGAGTGAGCTGGAATGGTGGCCCGGCACGGCGCAGCGCGGACAGCACGTCGAACTCCCACGCCTCGAGGCCATGGCCGGCGAACGCGCCGCGCCGCGCGATGTCCAGGTGCCTGGCCAGCCGCGAGACCCGGCTCAGCACCTGCATCGGCTCGACGTCCAGGTCCGGCCGCTGCGCCCGCCACGCGGCCACCAGCTCATCGACCTCGTCGCGCGGTTCGCCGTCCGCCGCGGACGCCGACGCCGCGCCTGCCCGCTCCTCGTCTGCGAGTCGCCCCATTGGCACAGCGTATCTCTTGACGTCAAGATGCTTGATTTGGTGGGATGACGGGCATGTGGGACGCCCAGCAGTACCTGCGGTTCGGCGGCGAGCGAGCCCGGCCGTTTTTCGACCTGATCGCCAGGATCGGCCCGGCCGAGCCCGGCTACGTCGCCGACCTCGGCTGCGGCCCGGGGAACCTCACCCAGGTGCTCGCGCAGCGCTGGCCGGACGCCGAGGTCATCGGCGTGGACAACTCAGCGGAGATGATCGCCGCCACCTCGTCGGCGGTGGAAGACGGCCGCCCGCGCTTCGTGCTCGCCGACATCCGCGACTGGCGGCCAGCGCGGCCGCCGGACGTGCTGGTCTGCAACGCGGTGCTGCAGTGGGTGCCGGACCACGACGACCTGCTGCTGCGCTGGGCCGACCTGCTCGCGCCCGGCGGCTGGCTCGCGTTCCAGCTGCCGGGGAACTTCGACCAGCCGAGCCAGGTGATCGTCAGGGAGCTGGCCGGGTCCCCGCGATGGCGGCCGCTGCTCGCCGGGGTGAAGCTGAATCGCCAGGCCGGCGACCCGGAAGAGTACGCGGAGCTGCTCGCGCGACCTGGCTACGAGGTGGACGCCTGGGCGACGAGCTATGTGCACATCCTGGAGAACCCCAGGGACGGCGCGGCGCACCCTGTGGTCGAGTGGGTCAAGGGCAGCGCGCTGCGGCCGGTGCTCGCCGCCCTCGACGCGGAGCAGGGCGAGGCGTTCCTCACCGAGTACGGGGAACGGGTACGGCTGGCGTATGAGCCGCGTACGTTCGGAACACTGTTCTCATTCCGCCGGGTGTTCACGGTGCTGCACCGGCGCGCGGACCCCAGCCCCAGCTAATCCGGCAATTCCAATTGAGTTACTAGAGAATTCGTGCCATGATCGTCTCGTGCAACGAAGCAACGTCACCGAGCAGGGGACCCTCAGCCCGAAGCAGCTCGCCGCCGAGGTACGGCGGCTGACCGCCACCCCGGCGGAGTGGGTGGCCCGCGTGCGGCTCGACCCCGAGGGACGCTGGTACGAGCGAATACACACGGCCGACGGCTACGAGGTGTGGCTGATCAGCTGGCTGCCCGGGCAGTCGACGGGATTCCACGACCACGGGGGCTCGGCGGGGGCGTTCGGCGTGGTGTGGGGAGCGCTCGACGAGTGCGTAGTGCCTGGCGGCAGCAGCCCGGCGCTGGTCAGCAAGGTGGCGTCCGGCGACGTGCGGGCCTTCGGCCCGCGCTACGTGCACGACGTGCGGAACTCCGCGACGGGCTCGGTCGCGGTCAGCGTGCACGCCTACTCGCCGCCGCTGTCGGCGATGACGAGATACGACCTGTCGCCGGGCGGGCTCGTCGTGGCCGCGACCGAAGGAGAAGAGGACTGGTGACGCAGCGACCGGACGGCGCGCAGACGATCGGCGAGATCCTGGCGGCCGCGCGCGCCAGGCTAGCGCGGCTGACGCCGGCGGAGGCGTTCGAGGAGTTCTGCGCGGGCGCGACGCTGATCGACATCCGGCCGGCGGGGCAGCGCGCCGCCGCGGGCGAGGTCCCCGGCTCCGTGGTGGTGGAGCGCAACCACCTGGAGTGGCGGTTCGACCCGGAAAGCGACGCGCGGCTGCCGTGGGTGACCGGCTACGACCTGCGGCCCATCGTGATCTGCGAAGCGGGATACACGTCGAGCCTGGCCGCCGTCGCACTCCAGGAACTCGGGCTGGACGCGACGGACGTGATCGGCGGCTACGCTGCCTGGGCAGCCGTCGGCCTGCCCACGGCGCGGCCAGAGGAGTGCGCCGCCGTGGTGGCCCCAGGCGCCTCTCCGGCCGTGGTTCTCACGCCAGAATTCGCCAGAACGAGCGGTTGCGACTCTTAGCCGCTCGTTGCCGCCGTAACGTTTCCCGGAACCGTGCGGCAGGCCCTCGAGCCCGCGCAGCTGTCGATCTGGGTGAAAGACGGGGGTTAAGACCGCTCTCTGGCGGTCCTTCCTCAGGCCTGGGCGTCCAGCTGGGACAGGCCGTTCCAGGCCAGGTCGATCAGGTTCGTGGCCACCTGCTCGACCTTGGGCTTGCGCGCATCCAGCCACCACTGGCCGGTGAACGCCACCATGCCGACGAGCATCTGGGAGTACATCGGGGCCAGCTTCGGGTCCCTGCCGCGGGACTTGAGGAAGTCGGCCATGATGTACTCCACCTGGCCCGCGATGTCGGACAGCAGCGTGCCGTACGTGCCGGTGGTGGCCCCGGGGCTCGAGTCACGGACCAGGATGCGGAACCCGTCGGCGTTGTCCTCGATGTAGCGGAGCAGGGTGACCGCGGCCGCCTCGAACTTGGGCCGCGACTGCTTGCCGTCGAGCAGCGTCATGGTGATCGTGGTGAGCCGCTCCACCTCACGGTCCACGACGACCGCGTACAGGCCTTCCTTGCCGCCGAAGTGCTCGTACACCACCGGCTTGGAGACGCCCGCCTGGGCGGCGATTTCCTCGATCGAGGTGCCCTCGA